>NZ_JBFUJC010000044.1:0-13845 GCF_056401595.1 Paenisporosarcina sp. P4_E4_2
CTGTATATGCAGAATCCAGGAAAAAATGGAACAGAGGCTAACGGCTATCGGGTAAAATCCAATCGCGAGAACAAATGAAACGTTCCATACGCTAAACCCATTATCAAAACTCATAAACGACAAGCCCCAAATCACGAACCAAGGAATCAGACACAGCACATAAAAAATCTGACTGCCAATTAAAAACCCCTTCATTCTACTCTCCTTACCTATTTGAAATCTTCACTCAGCTACACATAAATTGGCCAAACGTCTAATTTCTTCACCCATCCTCTGATTGATAGGAAAAACATCTTCTAAATACTTTAATATATGCAACGCTGATTCAGGGACATGGTGATACCCTTGCATCATGTCACCAATCGTCTGTGCAAAACGTGGAAATCTTTTTTCCAAGCGTCTTTCATTGCTAAATACGTCTGGAAAGTACTCTACCTCTGGTTCAATCAAATGCAGCACATTCAGAATATTATCGATGGCCTCACCTTGAACAAACTTCAAAGCAGATAGTTTCTCCCCTCTTGCATAACGGCACAATCCCACATACAAATTAGTTAGCGCCTCATTCAATGAATAGTTCAGTGAGTGATCTTTTTTTGGCGAAACATTTTGAACGATAGGTATGTGCAAACCTTTATTAATGAAATGTGCCTCTTGCCAAACAATTCGTCCCTCTGAAAACGAAAAATGGTCCATTTCTTTTTCTTCAAAAATGGCAAACTCTGCATAAATCCCGTCTTCAAATAAGATTTTATGCCCGTCTTTCGTATTCTTAAAAGAAAACGCTAACGGATGAACCGCTTCTAACCAATCCAAACGGTCAATAAATCTGGATTTTAACTCGGGTCTTGCAATCACGAAGAAATCCAAATCCGAATAGTCATCGAGCCGCTCAAGCTCAATCCCCACTGAACCGAGTCCAAGCAGTAACAACGCACCTCCCGTTGATTCCAAACTCTGACCAATTTCATCTAATCTGCTTAACAATTTCTGTTTTCTCAATCGCGCACTCCTCCTATTTGAATAGAAAAAGGGTCCAACCACCGTATTTGCGAGGTTGAACCCAATTGTTACATTGCCTTTAGTTTTCTTAACTTGAAATTATCATTGTGCGTAAAGTCTGTCAACTTCATAAATATATTACGTTTGTGTTGTCTCTGAAACTTCAGGAGGAACAAGGGCATATTTCTCCCAAGCCCTGCTCTTCCATCGGAAATACATAATGATGCCTCGTGTCCATTCATCTGCAGCAATGGCCAACCAAATTCCTGGCAGCCCCATATTCAAATGAAAAACGAAGAAATAGCCTAAAGGCAAACTCATCAACACCATTGAAAAGACTCCTATTAGTACTGGGAATTTAGCATCTCCTGCAGCGCGCAAGGAATTGATGATGACGATATTCATTGTCCGTCCCGTTTCCAGAAGGATACTGAGCAACAGAACAGTGGACGCTATTTTGATGACTTCTGGATTATCCGTAAACAACCCGATCAGCTGATTGCGGAAAATCATAACAAGAATGACCATACATAGCGTAAAGATAAGAGCTGATTTTAAACTCTTCCATAATCGCGAATAAGCTTCTTCTTTTTCATTCGCCCCGACCAATCGCCCAACGATGATGGCAGTTCCCATACCAATCGCGATGGCAAATAAGAATGTAAACATGGAAATATTCATCGCATATTGTCTGGCAGCTAAAGCTTCCGCTCCTAGATAAGTCGCATAATACAAGAAGACAATTTGACACGCTTGATACATGACTTGCTCAAACGCTGCCGGAATCCCGATGTGCAGGATTTTGCCAATGTATTCTTTGGACAGGTTAATGTAATAGTGAAATTTCACTCGATATTCCATGACTTGATAGAGTAACCAGAAGAACACAATGAGTGCAAGGAATCGACTGATGACTGACGAGATGGCGGCACCTTGAACCCCCAATTCTGGGAATCCGAATTTCCCGAAAATCAGCAAATAGTTACCGATTACGTGAATGATGTTCATGCCCAACGACACATACATCGTTTGTTTGGTCCACCCGTGTACACGTATAATGGCCGCTAACGAATTAATGATGGCCTGAAGAAAGATTGCGCCTCCTACAATGGACAAATATTGTTCTGCATACACCAATACCTCGCCTTGTAAATTCATGGCCGACATCATGCTTCGCGCAAACAACAAGTATCCCGCGCTTATTACAAGACCAATCCCAAGATTTAATGTAACGGCTAGCCCGGATATTTTTGATGCTTCGATATACCTCTTGGAACCGAGATATTGTGAAACCACAATCGCAGCACCTGTTCCGACAACTTCGAGTACTAAAATGGCAATGTGTATATATTGGTTTGCTGCACCGACTCCCGATACGGCATCATCCGAAAGGGCACTCAGCATGAACGTATCTACAATTCCCATTAACATAAAAAGAAAGATTTCTAAAAAAATAGGCCATGTCAGGCTGAATAATTTCAACTTCTCCATTGGCTTGTTCTCTGCTTTAATTGTTGCCATTTTTTCACCTACTTCCCAAGTAACAATATGTTATCTTATCAATTACTAGGACAAAAAGAAAGACAAGTAACACAGTGGTTACTTGTCTCAACTATTTTTCAGATAGGTCATTTCTTCAGCAAAGTTGTGTTAGAGGAATAGTCCAACGACGGTAGCTGTTAGTACCGATGCCATTGTAGCAACTAACAACATCTTGAGGCCAAACTTGGCTACAACCCCTGATTGTTTTTCATCAATTGCCTGTACTGTTCCGATGATGATTCCAATGGAACTAAAGTTAGCAAATGAGATTAAGAATGCTGATACAACGCCTACAGTTTTAGCAGACAAGTTAGGGATCATTTCTTGGAAGCCCAACATGGCAACAAACTCATTAGAGATGATCTTTGTTCCCATTACACCGCCTGCTTGTACCATTTCATTAGCTGGTACACCCATTAACCAAGCTACAGGTGATAATACAAACCCCATAATTGTAGTCAAGTCTATACCAATAGTTGATGTAAGAACAAAGTTAACCATTGCAATAAGAGAGATGTATGCAATAAGCATAGCTCCTACAATTCCTGCAACTTTCATCCCATCGATGGCACCATTGCCAATTGCCTCGAATAGAGACTTATCATTAATCATATCTTTAACTCTTATTTCTTCACCTTCAACTGATTGAGCCGGAGCCACCATAGAGGCAAGTAGTAATCCTGACATTATATTAAGAGGTAGAGCTACCAGTACGTATTCAGAAGGTATCATCGTCATATAAGCTCCTACAATGGATGCTGATACACTTGTCAGAGACGCTGTTGTAGCAATAAATAATCTGTTCTTATTCATTTTAGGAATATGGTTTTTTACTGCGATTAAAGCTCCTGTATCTCCAAAGATTGAAGAGGCCACAGTAGAGAAAGATTCAATTACAGGAAGACCTGTTAATTTAGAAACTGCTCCTCCAAGATACTTAATCATAAGAGGTAAAATTCTGATGTAAGTCAATACACTTAGCAAAGTGGATGTAAATACTATCAGCAATAAAACCGAGATAAAGAATACTGGTCTGTCATTCTCAAACACAAAGCCACCAAAGACAAAAGCGATCCCTTCATTACCAAATACCATCAACTTAGCGAAAAAGTCAGTGACTGCTTTTACTACCTGTCCACCAATTGCTGTATTAAGCATGGCATAAGCTGTAACAAGCTGAGCTACAAACAAGATTACTACTGCTCTATAGTTGATGTTTTTCTTATCATTCGACATTAAGAACGCCGCTCCAAGTAATACAATAACTGATAAGATTGCTGTTAATATTCCTGTCATGTTGATTACTCCCCGTTTCATCAGTTTATTATTTTACATCCTCTGATTTGTTAAACAATGTGTGACATTATTCAAAAACTGTATATCCAATGTAGATTATCCATGTCACCATGGAATTTTCAATTCCTATGATATCCCTTAAAATTTAGCTTTTCCCATACTTTTAACTAAATACATTGATAAATGAAATCGTTTTCTTAAAACGGTACACGATTGAAAATGCACAATTTTTTAAAAAAAAATTAAGTGTTGGTACAGAGCATTTTACACACTCGTTAGGATTACGACGAATCGCTGAATAGAGTTATGTTTAACATAATCAAGAGGTTTTATATACGTGCTCCAAAAACCAAAGCTACGGACGATAATAAAAAAGTGACAACAAAAAAAGCATCTCTAGAGAGACACTTAAACAATATACTATATCAAATTGGATTCTCTTTAATTTTGAAAACTTATACTTAACTGATTTTAATTGCCGTTTCAATTAGGAAATGGACATATTGACAACAACCGAGCAGAAAGAACAGGTGCCAGAACACTGTTTCTCTTTAAAAACCCAATGCCTCATCTTTTACTTTGATTGTTGACATTTTTCCATATATTTCTTAGTTAACAAGATTTTACCTTTAAATTACTCGGTTTTTTTTATGATTTTAACTTTTTAACAATCAAACTTTCTTCCTTAACGATCGAGCAATCGAAGAAGACACAACCAATTATTTTCAGTATATGATCCTCATCCAGAACTCAGAGGAAGCAACTCCTTATTAGGCGTTCGAACGATTTCGCATAACTCCCCATACTTTGTCATAACGTGAAGATATGGGGGGAATAAAATTACAAAGGTACAGAAAACTGCAGATGTCGTAAAGAAAGGAATCGGTTTTGGAACTTGCCTTTCGATGGTTATCTCGTACACAGCTTATAAGTCTATTGGTTGGGCCATTGTACACGGGTTTTTTAGTTGGTTTTATGTCCTTTATTATTTAATAAAGAATTAAACAGATTTATTTTATAAAACCAAAGACAGACTTCTGCAAACGAAGTCTGTCTAGACTGTAGACAAAAAATAAAAAGAGTGAATATAACTGTATACTAATGAAAAAGAGCGTATGCAAGACAATGTTGATTTCCTTTGCGACGGACGCGTTTCGCGGGCACGGCTTTAGTCTCCTCGTCACTACGTTCCTGCGGGGCCTTCAGCTCGTGCTGTTCCCGCTGAAGTCGCCGCCTCCACTCCAATCAACGGATTTCGCTTCTGTTTGCGTATCTCTTCATATGATTTCATTAGTAAGATGGTCGGCAATTTCTGAAGACTCCTGCGAAAAAACGAAATAAGAAGAAAATTCGACACTAATCCATAATGCAAAAGCGGTTAGACTTTCAAAGTGAATTTAGGCAACTTTTTAAGGCCGTAATATACAAGGATTGTTCTGAATCCTGTATATTACTGCCTTTTTAATTTATTTATATGATGATTTCGTACACAAAGGACATAAACAAATATTCTCTAGACCATGAATCTGTAGCAATAGATGCTTACTGTGTGTCTTCCCATTTGGTGACTTCTTCCCGAACGATCGGTGCCACTTCCGTTCCTAACAGTTCAATGGCCTTCATCACATCAGCATGAGGCATCGTCCCAACGGGTACATGTAGCATAAAGCGTGTAATCCCTACATTTTTACGCAGGTGTATGATCTTTTGGGCAACGGTTTCCGAATCCCCTACATACAATGCCCCTTTAAAACTCCTGGCTGCATCGAATGCCGCACGGTCGTAATGACCCCAGCCTCTCTCCCGTCCAAGGACGTTCATGACTTGCTGGGTCGGTGGGAAAAATTTATCTGCTGCCGTCTCATTATCCTCTGCAATAAACCCGTGTGAATGGGAGGCAATCGGTAATTTTGATACGTCATGACCTGCCTTAGCCGCCGCTTGTTTATAGAGCTGAACAAGTGGGGCAAACTGCACGGGGCGTCCTCCTATTATTGCCAAAACCAGTGGCAGTCCCAAAAGTCCTGCGCGGACGACTGATTCACTATTACCCCCACTGCCAATCCATATAGGCAAAGGATCTTGAACAGGACGCGGATATATACCAACATTATCAATGGCTGGGCGATGCTTTCCAGACCATGACACGATTTCGGACTTCTGTAATTTCAGCAGCAAGTCCAACTTTTCTTCAAACAGTTCGTGATAGTCCTCTAAATCATAGCCAAACAGCGGAAAGGATTCGATAAAAGAACCCCGTCCAGCCATAATTTCCGCACGCCCATTCGAGATACCATCAAGTGTGGCAAAGTCCTGGAATACCCGGACTGGATCTGCAGATGAAAGCACAGTGACCGCACTCGTCAATCGGATTCTCTTTGTCTGTGATGCTGCAGCTGCCAACACTACTGCTGGAGAAGAGGCCGCAAAATCATGACGATGATGCTCTCCAACCCCAAATACATCCAATCCAACTTGATCGGCAAACACAATTTCCTCCACGACTTCACGCAACCGTTGTGCGTGGCTGATTACTTTACCGGTTTTAACATCAGGTGTTGTTTCTACAAACGTGCTGATTCCTATCTCCATTAACAAGACCTCCTATATAATTCACCGTTTTCTCAAATGAATAAATTTTATATTTTCTTTAATATACTTCATTTTCGAGATATTTTCCTTTCGAGGAATTTCTTTCAGATACACGTAAATGTCAATATCCTACTTAGGAAAAACCATACTTATACTGTCCTATACATTAGTAATTCACTGCTATATAGTAAAATCAGGTGATGATATGAAATCAAACATATACTTAAACAATGAAAAATTCATTGCAGGAATGACCATGAAAAATGAAGTCGAACTGGAATACAACAATATGGCTCTCCACGCCTGTGAATCCACGGCTGATATAGTAGAAAACCGCAAGAAATTAGCTGCCTTCTTACATTGCGAACTGGATAATTTCGTTTGTGCGAATCAGACACATAGTGCGAATTTCCATCGGGTAACGCTTGATGATAAAGGACGCGGCGCGAAACAGGTTGATACAGCCATTGCGGATACAGATGCCCTGTATACGTATGAGCCTAATATCTTGCTAAGTAGCTTCACAGCTGATTGTGTCCCTGTGATTTTTTACAATGAAGTGACTGGCCTGATAGGCGTTATTCATTCCGGCTGGCAAGGTACCGTCAAAGAAATCTCATTAAAACTTTTTGAGCATTTAAATCAAGTTGAACGTTGTAACCCAAGTGATTTACATGTCCAGATTGGTGCAGCGCTGAGCCAGGAAAAATTTGAAGTTGATGAAAATGTGTATGTAAAATTCAAAGACCTTGGCTACGCCGATGATTTTATGTATTACAATGATCAAACTCACAAGTATCACATTGACAATCAGTTGACCGTGAAAAAACAATGTGAATTAGCTGGCATCCCGTCAGAGCAAATTACGATTGACCGTACGTGCACGTTTGTTAGTCCGGATGGCTTCTCTTATCGCCAAGACAAACAAAGCGGAAGACATTTGAGCTTTATTATGAAAAAAGGGAATGACCCGGAATAATTTTAAAAGCACATCAACATTAAAAAGTTGATGTGCTCAGCTTGTTGACAAAAGAATATTGATCAATATAAAAGTATAAAAATTGAGTTCTTATTTTTTGCACTCTATCGAAAAAGATTGTGGTCGGCTATTTCTTTCGCTTTCCGCGGACGAAACGCTAGCCTCCTCGGCTTAGCTGTCTATGACAGCTGAGCCTGCGGGGTCTAGCTTGTTTCGTTTTTCCGCAGGTGTCTTCAGAAATAGCCAACCACCTTCCAACTTAAATATTTTGCAGAAACACGCTTACAGAAGCTATATCTGTTGATTGGAGTGGAGGCGGCGACTTCAGCGGGAACAGCACGAGCTGAAGACCCCGCAGGAACGTAGTGACGAGGAGACTGAAGCCGTGCCCGCGAAACGCGTCCGCCGCAATGGAAATCAATATTTTCTTGCATAGGCACTTTTTCATTAGTATACAGTTATATTCACTCTTTTTATTTTTTGTCTACATTCTAAGCACATCAACATTAAAAAGTTGATGTGCTTTCTTATTGTTACAGCTCAACCTTGCTTAATACTCCTATTTCAATGGAAATTCATCTTGTTTGACAGTCATTTAATTCCCATTTTTCAAAATGGAATAAAAATACATTTCACACACCGACAAGTGTACGCATAGCATAAGAGATAATTTCATAACGACGGAGGTACAAATTTGGTCAATTTTTTATCTTTCCAGGGAACGGTCACGGAAATCAGTGATTTCATGATAGGAGCAAATGGTGAAGGAGAAGGTTGCTATACGTTGATGTCAGTAGATAATGGTGCTGGAGCTTCAGTAAATTTCGTGGTATCGCCGACCACTTATTTTGTTAACTCGGAGATGGTCGCTGTGGGAGACCGGGTAACCGGGTACTATGATGGAAATGCCCCTGTTCCTCTCATTTATCCACCGCAATACCGGGCACTTATCATCGTGAAAGATAATCCTTATCAAGATGTGAAAGTCGATTACTTCAATAGCCAATTGGAAAGCAAGGATGGACAATTAAAATTAAATCTTACTCCTTATACTCCGATTATATCTAGGAATGGGCAACCATTCACACGGAGTATTACGAACCGAAACCTGATTGTCATCTATGGTCCAACTACGAGAAGCATTCCGGCACAGACCACGCCATATGGAATTATTGTTTGGTGTTGAATTTAAAGGAATCCGCATGGAACTTGCGATTTTTATTTTATCGTTTATGGTAGGGTTCATCGAAATAATATAAGAGGTAAAAAAGACGGGAGATTTTTTCTTCCGTTTTTTTGTATGCCGGTAGTACCTTAATCTGACCCCTACATTTTGCTATAAACTGATACTTTTAAATAGTCCAGCCCTTTGCTACTRTTATCAGTGAATTCAAAAAAACGCAAAGAAGGGTTAAACTATGCAAAATACACAAAGTTATTCAAGCTCAATCTCACGCACACGCACATTTGATTTAATTTTAACGTCTATGTTAATTGCACTTGTATTCGTTGCTACACTCTTATTAARTATCAAACTACCGATTACGGCGAATGGCGGTTTAGTTCATCTTGGAACAGCTATGCTCTTCATTGCCTCCATCTTATTTGGTCCTAAAAAAGCAGCCATCGCTGGTGCTGTTGGGATGGGGTTATTCGATTTAGTCTCTAGTTATACATTGTGGGCACCCTTCACCATTGTGGCTCGCGGATTACAAGGATATATAGTTGGAAAAATCGCTTGGTCGAATGGCCGCAATGGCAGCAATGGCAGCAGCGTTGCTTTCAATCTACTCGCTACTATTGTTTCTATTCCTGTGATGTTAGCGGTTTATTACCTTTGTGAAGGGGTTCTATATGGTAACTGGATTGCACCTGTGGCCTCTATTCCTGGAAACATCGTTCAAAATGTTGTCGGGATCATTGTAGCCATTCCTGTAGCTATTGCACTGAAAAAGGTTCCTTTTTTTAAGTAGTACTATTGTTAAACACCATATACCAATTTTTATATAACCTAAAAAAAGGGGAAGGCTAAGTATATCAAGCCTTCCCCTTTACTATTGTTTTTTAGAAAGTGAATTATCGGTTAGTCACTTGATCATCATTTTGAGTATCTATTGGAACACGCTTGCCGATTCGAAAAGCGTAAAAACTAATGACAACAAGAAATAAGAACACAATACCTGCAATAAGCGACATCCGTGTRTCCTCATTAAACCACATGCCAACTAAAACTATAATTAAAAAGGCGATGGTAATGTAGTTTGTCACCGGTGCAAAAGGCATTTTGAATGGATGATTATCCATTTCAGCCCCTTTTCTTTTTCGGAATTGAATTTGACTAATTAGAATGACAAACCACGGAATCATACCAGGCAGTACACTTGCACTGTATACATATACAAATAAATTTTCTGGTGCAATGTAACTTAGCACAACGCCAACTATTAAACCAAGCATTACACCAAGCAAACTAAATATAGGCACTCCATTACGAGTTAGTTTTGTAAAGAACTTTGGTGCTTGTCCATTTATCCCTAATGTATAAAGCATACGTCCTGCACTATAAATACCACTGTTACAGCCTGACAACGCCGCTGTGATGACGACAAAGTTAATAAGTCCGGCGGCGGCTGTAATACCCACTTTCGCAAAAGTTGCTACAAATGGGCTACCAATCGAACTCAGCTGATCCCAAGGATAAACTGTTACTATAACAAAAATCGCACCAATGTAGAAAATTAAAATACGCCAAATAAGACTTTGAATGGCTCTCGTTAATGTTTTTTGCGGATTTTTCGCTTCACCAGCTGTAATCCCAATTAGTTCGACACCTTGATAAGCCCCAATAACTAGTGATAGCGCAAAGAAGAAGCCTGTCCAGCCACCTGTAAAGAAGCCGCCATGTTCCCAAAGGTTAGATAATCCGATTGCATTTCCTCCATTACCAAATCCGAAGAAAATAAGGCCAAACCCAGCAATAATCATCAATACAATTGTAACGATTTTAATCATCGCAAACCAAAATTCAAATTCACCAAATACTTTAACAGAAACTAAGTTAGCTGCACCCAGAATCACTATTGCGATAAGACCTGGTATCCAAGCAGGCAGGTCTGGGAACCAGTACTTCATGTATGCCCCAACAGCTATAATTTCTGACATCCCAACAATTACCCACTGGAACCAGTTACTCCATGCCGTCATATACCCCGCTAAGGGATGAATGTATTTATGGCCAAATGTCGCATATGAACCTGTACTTGGCTCTAAATATAACATTTCTCCCATTGCACGCATTATGAAAAAGATAAAAATTCCTGTGATTGCATAAGCAAGCATTACAGACGGACCCGTCCATTTAATTGTGCTGGCTGAACCCATAAATAAACCAACACCAATTGTACCGCCCAAAGCAATCATCTGAATATGACGCGCTTCCAAGCCTCTCTTTAATTCTTTGTTTGACATTTCATTTCCTCCTCTTAGACTATAAAATTGCTTCAATTACCAGCAAGCTACTAATATCTATATTCGGTATTAAAATGATGAAGGGAGCGTCACTTTCAATATATTTTAAAAGTAATTTACTTGTCTTATAATAATAAATTATCCGACAGAATACAAATGTATTTTTCAGGAAAACACTGGTATAATCAGTATTTTTCGATTATTTATACAACAGTAACTATGTTAGAATTAAAATAATTTTTATTTCGAAATAGTAATAATATTATAGGGATTCTTTCTATTGTATTCTTTCCCTCGATATATATCTTTTCTTTATTGGATAAAAAATCAAACTGAAAAACTATATTGAATTTCACTTTCAGTAAACAGACATAGCTCCAGAGTTGTCGGAATCATTGTAGTTATTTTAGCTAAAATAAAAAAGGGGAAGGCTTAGTATATCAAGCCTTCCCCTTTTTTATTGTTTTTAAATGCTATTTTAAAGAAAGTATGAAAATTCCATATCTAAAATTAACTTTAGACTTGTTCTTTTTCACTTAGACCAAGCTTCTCTGCTATTGAAATATTTATTTCGTTCAGAAGCTCTGGATTTTCCATTAGTGACACGCCATAAGAAGGAATCATTTCTTTGATTTTTGGTTCCCATTCTTCCATATGTTGCGGGAAGCATTTTTTAATTACTTCGAGCATAACGTGAACTGCCGTAGAAGCACCGGGAGAAGCCCCTAGTAATGCTGCAATCGAGCCATCAGCAGCACTAACAACTTCCGTACCAAATTGAAGCGTTCCTTTGCCTTCAGAAGTATCTTTGATCACTTGTACACGTTGACCAGCTACAACTAAATCCCAATCCTCGCTCTTGGCGTTCGGGATAAACTCTCGTAACTCATCCATACGCTGTTCTTTCGATAACATAACTTGCTGAATCAGGTATTTTGTCAATGACATTTCTTTTGCGCCTGCCGCCAACATGGTTAAGATATTATTCGGTTTTACAGAGGTCACTAGATCCAAATTTGAACCGGTTTTTAAGAACTTAGGTGAGAAGCCGGCAAATGGTCCAAATAGCAACGATTTTTTATTGTCAATAAATCGTGTATCAAGATGCGGAACAGACATTGGTGGAGCACCAACTTTAGCTTTTCCGTATACTTTTGCATGATTTTGAGCAATAACTTCTGGATTATTACACACCATGAAGATTCCGCTTACTGGGAATCCTCCAATTTGTCYTCCTTCAGGAATGCCGGATTTTTGCAGTAAATGCACGCTTCCGCCTCCGCCTCCGATAAAGACAAATTTTGCAGTATGGTGTTCCACGATACCGCTGTAGACATTACTCACTTTTAATTCCCATGAACCATCGCCATTTTGGTACAAATTATCAACATTGTGGTTATATTTGATACGGACGTTCTTATTCTGTAAGTGGTCAAACAACATGCGCGTTAAAGCACCAAAGTTAACATCCGTTCCAGAGTCGATTTTTGTTGCAGCTATGACTTCATTCGAAGGACGGTCTTGCATAATGAGCGGAATCCATTCCATCAGTTTTGCTGGGTCATCAGAAAATTCCATTCCTTGGAACAGCGGATTTTTTGATAGCGCTTCAAAACGTTTCTTTAAGAACGCCACATTTTGTTCCCCTTGTACCATACTCATATGAGGCAATGGCATGATAAAGTCTTCTGGATTATTTATCAACCCGTTTTTTACAAGATGTGACCAAAACTGCGTGGACAGCCGAAACTGTTCATTTATTTTAATCGCTTTGCTAATATCAATAGATCCGTCTGGTTTTTCAGTTGTATAGTTAAGCTCACACAGGGCCGCATGACCTGTTCCTGCATTATTCCATTCGTTCGAGCTTTCTTCTCCTGCATTGTCGAGCTTCTCAATCACTGTAATTTTCAATTCCGGCGCTAATTCTTTCAAAAGTGTCCCTAAAGTGGCACTCATGACTCCGGCACCAATTAAGATAACGTCTGTATTAGTTTCTCTCATGTTCATTTTTACCATCCTTAGTCCCTAAAATTGCAGAAAGAATGTAGGCGCTCTTGCTTAGAAAGCATAATAAGCCAAGGCGAGACCTAGTCACACACCTTTTCTGTTTAAAATATATCCATATTATAGTGTAATACAATTATTTAAACATTAATATATCAACTCAACTATTACCTAATAATTATAAGCTAAATAAAAGCAGGTTAACAGTGAGAAGTCCTTCCATAAGGCTACGGAACATTCCAGTGTGTGCTGCACTGAAAAAAATCTATTTTATATAGTTAATTATAGTGATTTACAGCGACTTAAATCTTTTCATTCTATATGACACAAAAAAGGGAGAACGCTTCGTATAACAAGCATTCTCCTTCTTTTTTGATTTAACTTCAAGTTTAAGTTACCTCATTTTGAAAGATTATTTTGCTCAAGACTTTGATAAACGGAAATCATATCTTGTTTATCCAACTCACGAATACGATTGAAAATGGGTATATCTGCAACACCCTCTGTAAGCAATCCAGCCACTACATCCCTTACTTTACCGGTCAGCCAGGTTTGTACGTCGAAGCCTTCGATGATTTCCTTCCGACCTTCATTATTGATACCACTAGCATGGCAACTCACACAGGGCACCGACAATTTATACACGCCGTCATGAAGACCATCTTCGGAAATGACTTTCTTCCCTGCACAGAATGGACATTTATGACTTGCTTTAACTTTATTGATTTGGGTAACAATTTTTTTGTATCCAAACGCTTCGTACACATAAGTTAGCTTTTTATATTTTCCATTGGTGAAATACTTATCGATAATGGTTTCTCTCGTTTCGGTAATATTGGCGAAATCACAGATTGTGATCTGGTTTTTACAGCTTATTGCTTCGATTTTGCTTCCAATACTGTCCCAGAATGGGAAAGCATTCTGTAAAACGATCTCGTAGTCAATAAAGCTTGCCTGTT
>NZ_JBFUJC010000045.1:0-27275 GCF_056401595.1 Paenisporosarcina sp. P4_E4_2
GTTTGTTTTCAAATCAATTAATAAAGATCAAGAATGTATTATAATGCCGAGTTATTGGACAGGTTCATGAGTAAATTGTTGAAAGAAAATATGAGCTATTCATTGACAAAAAAAAATCAAAATTGCATGGATTATTGTGAAATTAAACCGTTTGTAAAAGAATAGTACTTTCGATGTAATCTAACTCTTCATACATAAATATTTAAATTTCATGTTATAAGTTTGATTATTAGGGAAAAATCAACTATGACGGAAATTTTATAATGGAGAGGTGAAAAAAAGTGAAAGACAATGAAAAACAATCTGCAAAAGAATTTGCAAATCAATCAGCTACTGAACAAACACAAAAAGAAGACCAGCTAAGTAAAGAAGAAAAAGAAAAACTTCAAGTGAAAGATGGTCAGAATAACCATCACTTGGATGAGCGTGGAGGGTACTAATCAAAAAACCGTGATCCCATAAGGATCACGGTTTTTGTTTATTCATTTGGTAGTCTTTTTGCATTTTCTTGTTTCGCTGGTGAGTCATTGTTATCTTCAGGAAGTGATTCTTTTGATTTTAGTGCAGCTTTATGCTGAGATTTTGGGAAAGCTTGTTTTGCTTCTTTCTTAGTGTCCTTGCTTAGTACACTTTCGATATAATATTGAACACTGGTCATGGCGCCTTCTTCCACCATACGATTGTCATCCGGATCGTTAGGATCTGAGAAACCTGCTTTTGTCATTTGGCATTGTTTTACATTTTTTGAATCCATGAATGAGGACACTTTTGTCATCGTATTATTCATCATGATTTTGGCTTTTTCACGATTTTCTGCTTTCTGTAAAAACATATAAGCCGTAGCTGCAAGACCTCCAATTAACAATGAACGTGTATTTCCTCTAGACATCGTCATCCCTCCAATTGTTGTTAAAAATCAGTTATCTTATATTGATACCCACTTTCACAGACAATCACACATCTTCTTTCATAATTCCAATTTGCTTTCCTAAAATAATTCTGATGGATACTATTTAATCGTAAGGATGAAAGGTATATAAGATGGTATTTAGGAGATTTCGTACTGTACATCTTTTTGAGTTGAATAACTATAATTCAACTCAAAATAAAAATTATACTTCTAGTAACCGTCTGTAAAAATATTTCTTTCGAATTTATACTAACTTTATACGAAGAAATACCAATAGAGTGGTCTATCTATCTGGACTAAAATCGTTAAAAATCCAAATAATATTATCCATAAATTGTTTGCTTTTCGAAATAAAAGAGGCTATACGGTACAATAAAATTATGAGAAAAGGAGGTTACTAGTTATGAAGAAAACGTTGTTACTGACAGGTTTTGAACCCTTTTTAAAGTTCACGGTGAATCCAACTATGAAAATAGTGGAAGAATTAAACGGACAAACGATTGGAGATTATCAAATTGTAGGGAAAACGATGACGGTTGATTTTAAGTCATCAGGGGACCAATTAGTCGCTTTGATAAAAGAGTTACAGCCGGATGCAGTCATTTCATTGGGATTGGCAGGAGGTCGCTCAAAAATAACACCAGAACGCATCGCGATCAATGTGAAAGATGGTGCTGCAGATAACGAAGGACATACACCTGTGGACGAACTTATTCATCCTGAAGGTCCAGCAGCCTACATATCCACGTTACCGATTAGAGGGATGGTAGAAAAATTAAACGAATCCGGATTTCCTGCATCCATTTCAAATACTGCGGGTACATATTTGTGCAATAACGTGATGTACGAAGGACTACATACAATTCATACAACCAACTTAAATATCCCATCCGGATTTATTCATATACCAGCTTCCCATGAATTAGCCATTCAACATGGAAACATCCCAAGCTGGTCGCACGAAGATTTGAAAAAGGCGATATCGATTTGCATTACAGTGCTATCCGAGAAATCTATTTAATCAAAACAAACACCATAGCGAAAAGCTATGGTGTTTGTTTTGTAATTGGATATGTAAACATTAATGTTGTTATCCTACATTTATGCTAAGCCGCATGTTCCGCATGAGCCCATAAGTATGAAGACCACATACTTGTGGGTCTCATTCTTCACGCACTTGCGGCATGCAAGACGTAATACACTCTCACGYTTTTTATTCAATAATCTAAGCATGCATATCATAGCCACTTGTGAAAAGTAATCGTAATACCTACTATTTCTAATAACTAAATTTAGAGTAAAAAATGGGAAATTTATTTATAAAATTATGGAAAATAATGCTTTTTCGGAAAAAGTTTCTCAACTTAAATAAGTAGCCTTTTTTTTCTATAATAGTAAAATAAGTATATAGATTACAAAACGAGTAGCCATCAAAAATTTTTCCTATTTGTCATTTTACATTTCTCAGTTAAATAAACAAAAAGCATTTTTTAAAGTTTTATATAATAAATTTTAAATATTCTGAAATAAATATAATAATTACATTGACTAATTTTTCCTTTATGTTACATTAAAAATACCATTTTTTAACTTAAAACTGACTAATTACCAATAAATGGATTTCAATATACCTACGGGGAGGTAAACAATGCTATCTATTCAAAAAATTCACCATTCTTATGATAAAGAACAGCCAATTTTTAATGATATCAATTTGGAAATTAAGAGAGGAGAATTTGTAGCAATTGCTGGACCCAATGGATCAGGAAAAACCACTTTAATTAAATTGGTATGCAATTTACTGAAGCTACAAAAGGGTTCCATCACTTTCAATGGAACATCTCATACTTCTTTGTCTGTACAGAGTAAAATTGTCTATTTACCTAGTGACGATTATATTCCCGAATTTTTAACAGGTCGAGAGTATATTATGTTGATGTCCAAGTTATATAAAAAGAAAATAGACGAACAAAATTTACAAGTAATTTCATCTCACTTAAGCATGAATAAGAAACTTTCGGAGATGGTGGAATCCTATTCCCATGGAATGAAAAAAAAGCTTCAATTAATAAATGCTCTTTTGTTAAATCCGCCATTAATGATTATAGATGAAACCTTAAATGGCATTGATGTTGAGGCGAAAGAAATTATAAAAATTTTACTCAATGAGTATACGAAAAATGGTGGGACCATTATAATTTGTTCACATGATTTAGAGTTGATGCAGGAGATAAGTAATAGGGTGATTCTTTTATATAAAGGGGAAGTATATCTGGACGATCTCGTAAGCAATCTTACACGATCACTCTCAGATTCATTTAAAGAGTTGATGAATTTAGAGGAGGTGAAAAATGAGATCCGCACAAGTTTTCAATTTAGTACATCTGATTAGCTTATATTTCACCAGAAAGGTTTTTAACATCGGTCCACTAAAAAGCAAAGCATTTAGAGTTATCTTTCTATTAGTCCTAGTAATGATGCTCGGTATTTTCACTTTTATGCTTTATTCATTCTTTAATCTAATTGGGAATGAAAACCTTGAAGTTCCACTTATCTTAAGAGTTTATAGTATGACAATCATGTTTTGGTCTTTAATTATTTTCATGTTTGTCAAAATACTTTTTATGAAGTCCAACAGTTTTCTTAAGATGACAACCACTCTTCCCGTAACGATGAATGAAAGAAATAGCGCACTTTTAATTTTTGAAACAGTGATATCTATTATTTTAATCTCATTGTTGTCAAGTGCTGTTGTCCTTTCATTAATCCTTACATATGGAACTCAATTCATTTTGTTATTAATTAGCACAGTCTTCTTCTCTAGTATTATTACGTATTTAATCTTACAACTTATTAATAAAGTCATCGTCTTTATTCTCAATTTTTTCAACCTGAATCCTTTAAAAGACATCGTGACAATCTTTATTTTTAGCCTAGTGTTCTTCTTTTTATACCAAGATGCTAATTCTGTGGCAGAGTCAGTTGTATATGCATATCTCGACGAAAAGGATGTTGGATTTAATATTTTAATATCATGGTCGATCTTCTTTGAACGATTCGACTTTTGGATTATTTTGGTCACTTTTATTATATCGTTTTTACTTTTGAGTTTCTTGAATATCAAAATACCTGATAAAGCGTACATGTCTATGCTAAATTATTTGAAAATTGAATTATTTAAACGATTTAATAACCTATTGGTCTCCTATGTGTATAGTATTCTCAGGAAGAAAGATACCTTTAATTACATAGGTGTTTCGTATATCATCTTCCTCTATTTATTTATGGATAATAAAAGTGAATACTCATTATATGCACTTCTACCTTTGGCGTTTAATGGAATTTATCATTACGTAAATACCAATTCTATTAGAAAATTATGGTGGAAAACGAATTATACGGTTTGGAAAGACTACGTATTCCTTATTAGTAGTCAGATTTTATATATACTGTTCATTTCATTACCATTGGTGATAATTGTATTAATTTTTAATACAAGCCTAACAACAAACTTTATGGCTTTAGCATCTGTAACTGTTGCTGTTTTTTTATTCACACTGGTGGGTATCCTTTTTCCACCATACGATGATAATCCATTCTCTGTCATTATCAGTTTCGTAATTATTTTCACGATAATAATTGTTTTGGCGATAGGGATAGCAATTCTTCAATTGTCTACTACCCAAAATTTTATATTTGTCGGTTTTATCTTTTTTGTAATTATATATTTCAGTATATTTGGCTTAAAAAAAATAAGGGAGGAAATATAAAATGAAAAAAGTCTTTATAGGATTCAATGCATTTTTGGGGGCCTTTGTTACAACTTTAGTAATTCTAGTTCTTTCATTTCTTTACATGTTGTTCAGTGAGGGAGACAAATTAGGAAAGAGAACAGTTTACTTTGACACTCTTTTCTTCGATTCAGCCGATAAGGCTGATRGTTCCGTTTCTTTACACTTTGGAGTTGAAAATTATCTTCCAGCAATCATTACAGTGATTATACTTACTATATTTTATATGATTGTTTTCTTCACTTATAAACTTTTACGACAAAAACAAATCCAACTTAAAAATAGCCATAATTAGGCCATGAAACAAGTCACAAAAACAGTAGAAGACATAAATCTTATGAATTTTTCATGGTTATTCCTTAAAATCAATAAACCACTGGTGATAATGATCATGGTAAGCATCTTATTACCAATGCCACTGTTTTTGAAACTAGAAGTTGCTTTTTTAACAGTCCAACAATTCACCTTGATTAGTTCGTTGCTTATTTCATTCATGCTGCATGAATACTTTCATATCTTATCATTTAAGATTTTGAAAAAAAAAGGTGCTGTGCGAATTGAGAGTACATTTTTGCGAATTTCGATTATCCCTCTTTTTCACCTAAGTAACTATCAGATAGTGATGATGGCTATGATGGGACCATTGATTTGTTTCACTATAGGGTTGATTCTTTTCATGACAGCTAGTTCTCAGTTAATGATGTATGTCTCTTATATTTTTCTTCTACACATAATCTTTCTCTTGCCTCCCTTTGGAGACGGGATGATGATTATTAAAGCATATCTCAGTTCTCAATTGAAAGGAGGTGAATAAATTGACATTGTCCATAAATAACAGTTTAATCGGTATTTTGGTTTTTCTACAAACCATGAAGGTGAAAGCTATTAACTCTTTTCAAAAGCAAATGGTTAAAAGTGATGCTTGGTTTTTAATCTTTGCAGCAGTATTATTAGGTTTGGCATTTACTATTTTTGCAGGTCTAATGATTTGGTGTGTTGTGTATCAAGGCAAAAAATTCACAGGCAACTGGAAATGGTCCCAGTGGGGAGTCAGCGTTTGGGCTGAATGTGCATAAGAATTCTTTAGCCTGAGCCCTAGAGAAGTAGTTACAAAAATCATGTATTTATGATCACTTCATTCCATAATCCTAGGGTGAATGATTAACGGTGTATTGGATTTGAAAGATTGATTAGTAATTTATATTCTTCTGCTGGCACAGAAGATATTAAATGACACTATAGAACTCATACTGTTTAACCGTTTCAATGATAACCACCATATAAACATGTGATAAATGAAAGTGTTTCTTTAGGGTATTATATTGTATTAAACAAAAAGAATCCATTTTGAAGCAAGACTGATCAAAATGGATTCTTTTTATTGTGATTTAGTATGAAATTTTATAAAACTGCCACTTTATCCTCGTGCAATTGGCATAGTACAACATCTGAAAGATCCCCCAGATTTGATGATTTCTGAAAAGTCCACTTCAATCACTTTATAGCCTTGACTCCGCATTTTGTTGTTTACTTGGGCATTGATAGGCAAACTGAAAACTCTTTTATGTCCAATGGATAACACATTCGTACCCATCGTAAATTGTTCTTCCTTACTTACTTCAATTAAGTGATAGCGGTTTGTTAAAAATGATACAGTTTCCGCGTCTAGTGCTTGTGGGAATATTAATGCATCGGTGGGGGAAAGTATATTGAATACACAATCCAAGTGTAAATATTTAGGGTCAAATGGAATCGCAACTATTTCATAATTCGGCAAATCGGAGCGAAGCTGTTCAATTGCTGAATTACATGTACGATGACTAAGCCCTATATAGATTGTCCTATCGTCAATAATGACATCTCCACCTTCAATATGGTTTTGAGATAATTTTTGGAAAGGTACATGATGTGTGTTTAACCACTTCTCTAGAACGGTTTCTTCTCCTTGTCGGATACTACTTGCCATTTCAGATACAAAGGTCTGATTGCCAAGAGTAAATCCGATATCCCGAGTAAAAACTTGTTCAGGATAAGAGGCATTAGCGGGCAGTGTAATGACGTCGACGCCTTCTGCACGCATTTTAGCAACAAAATCATGATGTTGAATCAAAGCACGTTCAATATTGATGTTTTCATCTTTATATTTTTTTTGAACATCGTTGATTATTTCATCAATCGACATAAATTGGGGTTCACAAACAATAACTTTTCGCAAAGTGTCATATTCACTTTGGCAACTCGTTTGAATAGAATCGGTACTTTCAATGCTCATCTTTCAACCTCCATGAAATTGTAATTGTTTCTTCTGTTATTCCCGTAACGGAAATAAATTAACATAAAAAGAAAGAAAAAATTTTTCAATGTTTAAATGAGATTGTTTCAAATCAAAGGAACAGGGTATTTGATTAATAAAATATGACATACATGCTATTTGGTGGAGGGAATTTGGATGATAAGAAAGGAACAGGCTTTATTGACAAAAGAGGATTTTTCTACACGATCGGATTTACCAAAATGGTTACTCGATGAATATCAAACTTTTCATAATACAGTTACGGATAAAACTTTTCCCTGTTATTTCGGGATGAGTGGAGAGTTAAAAGGCGAATTGCGTTATGGCTATATCACACAGGACGATTGGTCAAATCTACCCAAAACGGTGGAAGGTTTTTTGGACTTGTTTAAAAACCCTAAACATAAGCGTCATGGCTTATTTGTTTTTATTGAACCATTTGAAGTCGAAGGCAAATTAGAGCAATACCGCAAACAATTTTGGGACATTCTTCAGTATTTACACGAAGTCGACCCAGTGGAATGGCCTGAAGATGCACCACGGGATCCAGCCCACCATTTATGGGATTTCCGTTTTCATGGGGAACCTATTTTTGTTTTTGGTAATGCTCCAGCTTACAAACAAAGAAAAACACGACATTTAGGTAACTCCATGGTGCTCGGTTTCCAGCCACGAAAAATATTCCAAGGGTTAGAAGGTACTGAAAAAGGGGGCATCATGTCCCGCGAAAAAGTACGCGAACGAGTAGAGGCATGGGACCAACTGCCAACGCATCCGGATATCAGCCATTTCGGTGATCCAGAGCATAATGAATGGAAACAATTCTTTATCGGAGACGACATTGAACCCATTAAAGGGAAATGTCCATTTAATCATAAAGCAATGAAAACCGTTGAAAGTTAATTTAGTCATGCCTTTTGTTATTAGGTCAAGATTTGTAGAACTGAGGAAACCGCGAATAGACAGAAAAATCATCACAAGGGTGTCCAACTCTCGTTGTATGACCCTTTTGTTTACAGCTAATCCCTATCAGCGTGCATATCCTAACGCTTAATTTACCCATTTTCCCGCTATTCCGTAAGTCCCACATCCTTCGTACCCTGTATTCATGCTGGATTGCATGTTACACTAGGGCGTAAACTTTATTAATCGAAGGACGTGTTTTAATGGTAGGACGTAATGATCCGTGTCCATGTGGAAGCGGGAAAAAATTTAAAAAATGTTGTGAACGCAATCAGGAGCCATCAATTGAAGCTGTTCGTTCGGAAGAGTTGGATAGAATGCTCCAATCATTTTATGATGAGTATCCCGAACGCAAGGATTTTCCAGCATTGCTAAGTGTAATTAAGGAATGGAAATCGAAGCTAGAGAAGTATTTGCTTGAAGAAATGATAGAAGCTATTGCAATCGATGAATTCTTCTTCCATCATAAACCAGAAATCTGGTTGAAATATGTTGAAAAGCAACAAAAGAAAGCGGTGCGACCATCTGTTATCAATGTTCTGGAGCATTGGAAAACGCCTTCCGTACTTTTGGGAGAAGTCGTAGAAGTAGCACAAGAGTTTATGAAAGTAAAAAATATCCTTACGAATGAAACACTTTATTTAAAACGTGAAAGTGAAAAGCCTGTTCCTGTTGGCGTGCATGTTTTCTGCTTCATGCTGCCGGATATCAGTTTAAAAGACAATCACTTCTTGGCAGTTTCAAGCTTAATATTCCTCCCAACTGACCATCGGGATGTTATCAATACCTACGCACAATCAAATGCTGTCAGTACGAAGGAAGAGGCAGCCCACTTCTTGCAAACACACCTCATCGATTTCTGGGAAATATTAGGGGTAAACGGTTACGCGGGCGGCGAATTTACCGATTTCGAAGCTGGTATCCTTCTTGAAGTAATGGATCGACTCGAGAAACAAAATCGTAATCCTAAGCCATTGTTGAATATCATTGAAGACTATTTGGTGACCAATCAACCGAATGCCAGAAAAGAAGCGGCCGTAGCTGCAGGTGCCATTCGATTTGGGCAAGAGCATCAATTGTTTGAAGGACCATATTGGAGCGTTAAAGAAATAGCTGAATGGTATGGAGTATCAACTCATTCATTAAATAAATATTATAAAGATATTAATGAGTTTTATTCAGTAACGTTAGCTAATTAATTTGTAAATCCCGCCTCTATTTACAATAGGGCGGGATTTTTTAAATTGCATCAGTAATCATACAAAAAAGCTTCTTCAATTTTGAATGGAGCTTTTTTCAATCTTTCAATTCTAAATGTGTCTGCAATTGCAGCTGTATCTTTTCAAGTTCATGTGTATCTAACACGTAATACCAGACACCATCCGAAATTTGCCCATGCCCTTCTTGTAAAGAAAGTGATTCCAGATGACTAAAAGCCTCTTTATAATCTTTAAAAATTTTCTTCATTTCATCAAACGTTAAATTCGTGTGCACATTGTCGCCTGCAACGGCTAACAATTCTTTATATTTCCACACACTATTGAAAGATTTCAGTTTGTTGAAAATAGCATTAAGTACGATTTTTTGACGTTCTTGTCTGCCGAAATCCCCATTTGGATCATCATACCTCATTCGAACGAATGCTAATGCTTGTTCACCTTGTAAATGAATGGGACCAAGTTGATAGTTAAAATCATCCACTTCAAAAGCTAAATTGTTTTCTACGTCTACACCTTCAACGGCATCAACTAATCCGATAAATCCTTCCATATTAATCGAAACTGTATAATCTATAGGAATCTGCATTAAATTTTCAACGGTAGCTTTGACCATTTCTACACCACCGAAAGCATAGGAGTGATTAATTTTATCTTCTTTGTTCAATCCGATCAATGTTGTATAGGTATCTCGAGGGATGCTAATGATTTTCGTAGTATTATCAGTTGGATTTACGGTGACTACAATCATTGTATCCGCTCGTCCTCTGTCGTTTTCTCTCTCATCCACTCCCAATAACAGAAAAGAAAGTGGGGGCTTCTCTTCAATTAGTATAGGCGTAGATCGGAAAGTAGACTCAGGAAATTTTAAGGGTTCGTGCATTTGTTCAACTGTGGATTCAACAGTTGAATAGACATGATAAATTGCAAATCCTGTAACCAGAAATAAGAAACTAACGATAGTGATAAGCTTATGACCCAACATCCATTTCACTTGTATTTCAACACCTCTCTTCACAATATATCCAGCAATAGTGGCAATTAGAAGTGAGTGTATCGATTTTAAAAGTGATGAAAAAATTAAAAGGGAGATTAGTAAAGCACACTTGATAATAACAAATAAATTAGATTCTCTGGACAAATAGTCTATTTTAAATGTATGATATTGGTAATTTAGTAGTGTTGGAGGAATATTAATGAAAAAGAGAATAACTAGTCTTCTTCTTTCTGTTGCATTAATCGGAGGAATAGTAGGACATACACAAGTGGAAGCAGCTCCTAAGGTGACATTAAAGGAATATAGTAACTGCAAAGAAATTAATAAGATTTATCCAGGTGGGATTGCACGGTCATCAACAGTGAAAAATAAAGGTGGGGCAACTAAGTACAAACCTTTCGTTAATCAGAAATTGTATGATTTAAATGATAAGAGTGATCGCGACAATGATCTGATTGCTTGCGAACGTTAAACAAATAACCATAAGAAAAAGCACATCTTTGATGATGTGCTTTTTCTTTTTTTATGATTTTCTACGAAGTAACGAAGTCTCCACCATTTACATGTATCGTTTGTCCGATCATGTAGCTTGAGTCAGAAGATGCTAAGAAAACGTAAGCCGGAGCATTCTCTGCAGGTTGTCCACGTCTTGCCATTGGTGTGTCGTCTCCCGCCTTGGCTACTTCTTCTTTGCCAAATGTTGCAGGAATCAAAGGGGTCCAAATCGGTCCTGGCGCTACTGCATTCACTCGAATACCTTTATCGATCAAGTTCAGTGCCAGGGAGCGGGTGAATGTAGTGATGGCACCTTTTGTGGACGAGTAATCGATTAAATGTGGCGATCCTCTGTAAGCAGTAACTGAAGACGTGTTGATAATGGTGTCCCCTTTCGATAAATGGGGAAGTGCTGCCTGAGATAAGTAAAACATCGAGAAGATATTTGTTGAAAATGTTTCTTGCAATTGGTCCGGAGTGATTTTCAAGAAGTCCTCTGTAGGAAATTGCTTACCAGCATTATTCACCAATATATTTAGCTGACCAAATTCTGCAATCACCTGGTCAATGGCGTCATGGCAATTTTCATCATCACTCAAATCAGTTGCAATTTTCATCCCTTTACCGCCATATCCTTCAATCAGCTTCACCGTTTTTTCAGCATCATCATGCTCATCTAAATAGGCGATAGCAATATTCGCACCTTCTTTGGCATAAGCCACGGCAATCGCACGACCGATACCACTGTCTCCACCTGTAATGAGTGCTACTTTTCCAGCCAGTTTGCCAGACCCTTTATAATCTTTATCGTCGTAAATCGGTTCGGGATTCATTTTTGATTCAATTCCGGGTTGGTGATCTTGGGTTTGACCTTTAATTTCTTCGTGAATTTTTTCGTATTTATCTTTTGCCATGATACGCCTCCTCAAAAATTATGATATGAAAATTATTCCCTTCACAGGCTGATTCAAACGTGAAAAAACGTGCCTTTATGACAACGTTTGATTCATGCAAGTTTCTTAATAGTGATTGCTGCGTTTAAGATGATCTCATCACTTTCGATATCAGTTTGTAAGTCTACATAAGAAGATGATGTTTGATTTCTTATTGTCAATTTACTATTAGATTCTAATGTAAGTATGACTAAACCAGTATTAAGGGGGGGATATCCTTCAGATGACATTTGGAATATTTAGTTACGTTTTTCCTGAATCTAAGAGGGTAGATAAAGGAATAAGAACTTTTTTAAATAGAACGGAGAATATACATGAAACCAATTATTGGAATTACCGCAGAAATTAAAGAGGGAGGAGGATATTTCATGCCCTGCATCTATCCAGATGCTGTGACACAGGCAGGTGGAATTCCTTTAGTGATTCCTCTTATTCCGGGAGAAGATATCAATGCACTTTGTGAACAAATTGATGCACTGTTTGTAACAGGAGGGGAAGATATCGATCCTTCTTATTATGACCAAGATCCTCATGTGCATTTAGGGAAAATCGCCCCACGTTTGGACGCGATGGAGCATGCGTTAGTGCAAAAAATGTTGGAGCTTGATAAACCATATATCGGTGTATGTCGCGGTTTACACATGTTAAACGTTGCAACAGGAGGTTCTCTCTACCAAAGTATTCACTCCCAAAGAGAAGAAGCAGTAATGCAACATAAACAAAAAGCAGAGCGTACTCATCGTTCTCATCCAGTGAAAGTAGACAAAGATAGTCAAATGTTTGAAATGCTTAAAGAAGAAGAGTTCAGAGTAAATTCTTTCCATCATCAAGCCTGTCATGAAGTACATGAACCGCTAAAAGTTGTAGCACGTGCTAAAGATGGCATCATTGAAGGCGTAGAAAGTACGGAGCATTCCTTCGTTTTTGGTTTCCAATGGCATCCAGAGGAATTTGCAAAAGCTGGAGATGAACCGTCTAAACGAGTCTTTAAGGCATATATTGATGCAGCAATTAAACGAAAAGAAAAGAATAACTAAACCAAAAAGAACTGCCGGCTTATTGGCAGTTCTTTTTCTTTTTTAGTCTCATTTAAGAAACAAAAAACCTGTTGGAGCGTGGCCAACAAGTTTTATACGCTCAATTTTGTATTGTAAAAATAATTGTGAATAATTTCTTCATCCGAATGAGGAATATATTCGCCTTTTACAATTTGAGAGCCGTTTATACATCCACTCGTCAGTAAAACAATATCACCAGGTTCACTCGCTTCCAACGCTTTCATAACGCCCTCATGTCTTGAAGGAGCGGTCAATACTTCTTGTAAATATGGTTCGGTAAAACCCTTCAGGACAGCGTCAACAACATTCCAAGGGTTATTATAGCCAGGATGATCAACTGTGACAATCAACGCATCTGCTTTTCCTTCTGCTGTTTTTGCCATTTTGGGCATCTTAGAGAAATCTCTAATGCCTATTCCAGTAATTAAAGTGATTAATCGGTTATGAGGCAATTTTTTTACAGCCCGCATAATCGCTTCTAATGCAACAGGTGTATGTGCATAATCCAAAACGATTGTTCTATTTTCAGGTCCGTGAATAACTTGGAAGCGGCCATCTACTTGTTGCATCTTGGGGAGGACTTGCAATATTTCCTGTAGGGAGACATTCGCAAATAAAGCAGCACCAATCGCGGAAACTAAATTACCTACATTATATTCTCCGTAGATGGGGACATTAATACGATACGTCTGGTCTTCATAAATTAAATCGAAAGACATTCCATCAAGATGATGCTGTATGTTTGTCCATACTAAATCTGCATTGGATTCCACATTACTGGAATATGTCAGTAAAGATCCTTGTACGGCTTGAATAATGTCTTGACTCATCCCGGCATCGTCCAAATTAATAACACTTGCTTTCGCCTGTGTAAACAATCGAAGCTTGCACATCTTATAATGTTCGAACGTCTTATGATATTCCATGTGCTCTTCTGAAATATTTGTATGAATTGCCACATCAAATTCAAATCCATTTACACGATGCTGATCTAATGCAATCGAAGACACTTCCATGGATGCCGCTTTGTCCCCATGGTTCACAAGCTCAGTGAAAATAGCTTGTACATCCGACGACATCGGGGTGGTAGGCGTGCTTTTTTTGATATGAAGTTGTTCATCTGAAGTGAAAATGCCATTCGTACCGAGCATCCCACAAGGCTGAGACATAATGATTAAATTCAATCGCTATAAAAGCCAAGGCTTCCCGTGAATCATGCACTAATAYAAAAGATAAAAGGGGATGGGAAGAAGCATAAGATTCGAGGGTACTTTTGTCTGAACCCACGATAGTGGTAGCGCCGTTTTGAATTGCTTCATCTATGTATAAGTGACCGTCGGTTTCTTCTCCTATAATGCAAAAAAAGGCATACTGATTTTGTACATCTCTTGAATCGTACACAATCCCAGCCGTTAGCTGCATAGACGGTCCATATACGTGGAGCGCTTTTATTTGAGGAAGTTGAGTCCATTGAATATCCATGAAATGCTCCTTTATCTTCAATAAGATTAGGTAAGTTTAACATTGCACGCATTGAATCTATAGCACAGTTCGACAAAATGCGAGTATTTTCCCACGCGGTTTGCTACTCCATACCCTATATCCTTTTTTATATCTAACTAAAACGTCCTATGTCGTATTTAGTATGCTTTAAAAACAAGAAGCAATGCTTTAACTGAAATTTTTAAAGGTTTTTTTTAATATGCGAAGAAATTGTAAGAAGTAGAGGAGATGGGAAAATGAAAATTTTAGTGCTTGGTGGAACATCTTTTGTTGGACGTCACTTAGTGGAAGCGGCAGTCAAAAACGGACATGAAGTGGTATTATTTAACCGGGGAAAAACGAATCCTGAAGTGTTCAAACAGTTAAGGCATATTCAAGGAGATCGGCGGAAAGATGCGGAGAAGTTAGGTGAAGAAGAGTGGGATGGAGTCTTAGATACATGTGCTTATTCTCCACAAGACCTGCATCCAGTGATAAGCGTATTGAAAAATAAAACAAATCGTTATATGTTCATTTCGACCGTTTCGGTTTATGACGATTACAAAAAAGGCAGACCTAATGAGTCAAGTTCTACTTTTGCACAAAAAATCGAGTCAGATGAAGTGACGGGTGAAACTTACGGACCATTAAAAGTTATGTGCGAACAATTAATCAACGAAACCTTTAAGGACCGTGCATTGATTATTCGTCCATGTATCGTTGTAGGTCCGCATGATCCTACAGACCGATTCACGTACTATGCGAAAAGGTTAATGGAAAATGGGAAAGTTGCTTTACCCGGTGGGAATGAACCTCATCGCATGGTCCAATGGATTGATGTAAGGGATATGGCTAGTTGGATTGTGCAAATGATTGAAAATGGGACAACTGGTACATTTAATGCAGCTTCAAATCCACTGTCAATGGAAAAATTCATTGACAGTATAACGACAGCAACAATTGAAAAACAATGGATTCCTGACGCCGTTTTGGAATCAACGGACTTGGGTTCCCGAAGATATCCTTTTTGGGTATCCATTTCACAAGACTATCCCGAAGGTTTTATCATTGTTGAAAATCAACGAGCCATCGACAATGGGCTGACCATTAGATCTTTAACCACAACGGCACAGGATACAAGACAATGGGCAATAAATCGAGAGTTAAAGGCGGGGCCGACAATTGAACAAGAGCAGTCGCTTCTCAAAAACTAGTAGTCGATTAGACATAAGAAACCTTTGAGAAGTGCCAAAAAATAGTGTATACTTAAATCAGAAAGACTAGGTGTGTCAGCACCTAGTCAACAATCGCTAATGTACAAAATAGCGGTTGATCCAGATTAATTCAGAAAAAGCCGTCTCGCCTAATCAGTGGGGACGGCTATTTCTTTTTAGCGAAGAAAATGACTAATGATACAACGATTGAAAAGCCCCCGATCATTACAGTTGCAAGCTGCATAAGCAAACTCATCGATTCAAAACTTGTCATAGGCATCACCTCCAATCCCTGGAAGTGATCATCCGCTACCTGTCATCTACAATTGTTCCTTTTATTATAACATAAACAGAATATATGTTCGTATTTTTGTTGAAAAAAAGAACATAATTTTGGCAATGCCATTTTTTGCTCGTTAACTTCATTAACGAGGTGTTTTACATTTTTCAGGGAACTTCATTTCTTTAATAGAGGGAATCTCAAAAGGATTGATTGAAAATCCTTATGAATCAGAAAATTTATTTCCGAATAAAACCTTGTTTTTTCAGGAAATCTTTCAAATGTTACCGACGGGCATCCCCTAAATAGCTATTGATTGGGTCCAGTTGGTCGTCTTTTGATTTGAACCTCTAGTAGCGTACAAATACCATAGCCGCTATAGATAAATTTTGTGCGAAAATTGCAACATCTGTTGTTCCGACGATTACATTTTCTGTTGTATCCGCTACAATAGTAGTATCATTAATTACACTAGCAATTTGAAGTCTCTTAAAATCATCACAACAAACAAATACAGCTCCAGCTGTTTCCATTTGTGTCGGGTTTTTTGATAATTGCCCCAATTTGTTCTTGATAACTTAGTCAGTTATCCAAATAACACTATAAGCTTGTACAAAATGAGAACTCGCTGCATGTTGAGCAACTGAAATAAGTTCAAAAACTTCTTCTTTTGACAATTTCTTGTTTTTATATGTACGAATTGAGGTTTGAGAAGAAAGTAAATCCAAGACCAACCGAAATCATCTCCTTTCTACATATCGTCACAGAAAGGATTCTAAAATGTGAAGGAGTGCCCTCAGCATGCACAGGAATATGGATCTTTATAAATACTTAATAACAAAAGCCGAAAAATTAACTGATGACTGGTACAAATCGATTGATCAATCTACTGCAGTAGGTGTATATGCATCTAAAGATGAAAAAGATATTAATCGTTTAAAATCTCAAAATTATAGTTTTCATGAACATTTAATTCAGGTTTTTTTGGAAGATGAATATGAATTCTTTAAAGCTTTTGAAGTTTGGTTAAACGAAATTGTTACCGATACTGGTCATCAATCTACACCCACTCATATAATTTTGCAGGAATTCCTCAATGTACAAAGACAATATCTTAGTATGATTGAGAGTTTCGAAAGAGAGAATGAAGGAACTTATACAAAAGAACAAATTTACTCATGGAATCATATTATTCTAAAAGCGTTCAGTAGGGTTATGACTAGATTTGTAGAGGTACACGATCAGCTATCTTTGCGAAGGCTAAAAAGTCAGCAAGAATTGATTAATGACTTGAGTGCTCCGGTGATTAAATTACATCAAGATGTTGGTTTACTTCCTGTAGTGGGTGAAATCGATACGCAACGAGCTAAATATTTGTTGGAAAATACATTGATGGAATGTACGAAAAAATGCATTACTCATTTGTATGTAGATTTATCAGGTGTAAATGTAATTGATACAATGGTAGCCATGCAAATTTTCCAATTAATAGATGCATTGAAGATTGTCGGAGTTAAGACTACATTATCCGGAGTTCGACCAGAAATCGCTTTGACAGCAGTTCATCWGGGTTTGAACTTCAAAGACATCCATATTGCTGGAAATCTATCCCAAGCATTACAAATGAAATAGACTAAGATAAACCTGTGCTCAGCTGAGCACAGGTTTTTTTGTGCAATCATATTACAGTCTGATTAAAAGTTTTCAAAAGTGTTTAACTTTAATAAAGCGTTGGGTAGATAGAATGTAAATCAAAAAATAGGAGGTAACCCCATGAACTTTGAATCAAATCGTAAAATTGAAGTTGCTCGTACAGAAGATGAAATGTATGGAAAATTAGAACAACTAAAAGCACAAGGTTATTCCGAGAGTGATATACATGTCATTTCAAAAGATCATGCACACATGAGTACATTAAATCGCTATTCTGAAGTTTCGACGCATGAAGCGGGTACATTCATGGATAAATTCAAATCATGGTTTACGGGAGAAGATTCCGTTACAGAAGGCCTGAGGAAATTAGATTTAAATGACGCAGAAACTGATCGCTATTCAAAAGATGTTGCTAGTGGTGGGTTTTTACTGTACACCGATGCATCGCTAAACGATAGTGTCACAGATTCTCACCAGAATGAGTTTGAAGAAGGCTATGATACGTTTGGATCAACTGGAAACAGTTATGAATCTTATCATGGGGAAGAGCGGGCAGTTCAACCAATTGAACCAGGTTTCGAAGAAAAGACTCATAACGAAGCGACAAGTCAGTCAAATGAGTTTACCTCTTCAGCACRTACAAACTTTGTTGAATCACGATTCAATGAAACAGATAAAAATCTTACTGGAGATTCCACAACCTTTGGTGCAGAAGAACCGCGAAGCGAAATGACTATTGACAGTGGTAAAAATCCTCAAAGCGAATATGATGAAGAACAGGGGTTTGAACCGTCAACAAATGATTTTGTAAATGAGACTGATGGTCGTTTCGACGAACCTACAGATCGTTTTGCGCGAGGTGAAACTTTCGCTACGGATCCATATTTGGCCAGAGAAGAAGACCATATAGGTCATTCAATGCAGGAAGATAGAATGGTCCAGAAGAATCGTACGAATATTCAGGATACTATTACGAATGAACAACAGACAGATGGATTCCAATCTCCTGGTGCAGACCCTAATTTAGGACCTGCAGCATTTGGTAGTGAACTAAATAATGATAAATCCACTGAGGAAATGAAACACGATTTTAATAGAGACCCTCGAACGGAAGAAAAACGAGTTTTTGGGACTGAGTATACAGCAGGTAAACATAACGAACCAACTAATCAATCTGAAGAAAAAGCTTTAAATAAGTACAACACATCCGGAGAGCCAGAGTATAGAGAAACTGGTTACGAAAATGAAGGACATGGCAATGCATTTGCATTCGACACGAATTCTACTGAGAATGAATTTCCCTCAGGTGGCGTCGATGAAGATGAAGATGTTACAACGGATCAATATGAGGAACGCTTAGATAGAGATAAATTTCTTCGCGAAATTCCCCCAAACAGCAAATTATTTTAATAAATGGTAGCCATGCTGCCCATACTATTGCTATAAGATGACCTCCTTATAGATAAACCCCTTACAGAATTCAGCGGCTGTAAGGGGTTTTGTGCGTTTAGAATATTGGCGATAGTACAATGAAAATCCGTCATATAAATGATGTTTCCAACAAGTCCGCCTAAGCTGACTTTCAATAGGGGAATGGGGAAATATATTTACTTCTGTTGAGAATTGATTAAAACTGCTTAATTATCATTGGAATTACTTGAAGAGTGATAGTCAAAAGAAAATCGGTGTACTTTCAAATGATTTGTCGATGAAAGATGGAGTAATTAAGTCGATTTTGAGTGGATATACAGCCAATCACATAGTTTCTGAAAAACTAAGAAATTGTGTGAAGCCGCTATTGATAATGTCCTTTCTACCTGTAAATGACAATAGTCTCCAAATATTTCCCGGGCAATAACAAACCACGAGAGTAATTACTGACAAAATTATTCTTAATACGAGTTGTTTCTATAATATAAATTATATTGACTGAATTTTCGTATTTTAATATGATGAGAATAAGACTTTCAGAGACTAGACGGGGGATAGAGATAGTGAAGAAAAAAATAATAATAATTTGTCTAATGTTATCGACTTTCAGTTTAACCTTTAGTCCGATTGTAGAGGCATACAGCACAACAAAAACACATACTTCAACTATGGCACAGTTAAAGAAATCTTCCATTTTCAAGAAAAAAACTCAAACAGTTGAGCCGATTGCCAGACCAGTTTCTTTAACTGGACAAGCAGTATATGCAAATATTGCTTCGATCGCTCCTAACTTTGTCGGAACTCCATATATTTTCGGTGGGAAAACACCTGCTGGCTTTGATTGTAGTGGATTTATTCATTACGTTCATCAGTTTGCGGGACTGGACATACTTCGGATGAGTAGTGAAGATTATTTCAAACTATCATCCAAAGTGAATGTACCTGTAGTAGGTGATTTAGTATTCTTTAAAGATACATACAAAGAAGGAATTTCTCATATGGGCATTTATATGGGAGAAAATACATTTGTTCATGCCGGATCAAAAGGTGTAGAAATCACAAAACTTGATAATCCGTATTGGCAACTACACTTTGTCGCGTTTAAACGTTTTAATGTTGTAACGGACTAAATGAAAACAAGCACCGGAGTGAGTATCTCCAGTGCTTGTTTTAACTTTCCGTTATGTAAAATCGTTCCTTGAGAATCGAAAACTCGATGGGCGTAAATACCCCGTATCTACAAAGCGCTTTTTTAGATACGGGTTAATCAATTGTCTTCGCTTATGAAATTGTAGCTGGTAATAGCTTTGCAGATGTTAGACGGTTACGAACTAGAATCCCTGTAGTTGCAGCAAGTATTGCTTTAATTATTCCCACCAGAATAAATGGAGTTACACCGCCAGTTAAAGCTGCAGTCCAACTTAGTTCAGCGACGAATTTCAACCAAACAGCACCAAATGAAAGAGTAATAATCATCGCAATGATATTTGCGATGACAGCATTTTTAACTGTAAATCCGAATCGCTCCAGTAGCCAGCCTATTAAGAAGGCTGCTGGAATGAATCCAATTATATAGCCTCCAGTAGGACCAAAAACTACTCCGATCCCTGATGACATTTCACTAAATACAGGTAATCCTGCAATTCCCAACATTATATAGACTAAGACGGACAATACCCCATAACGCTTGCCTAAAATGGTAGCCGCCAGTCCAATAGCAAGGGTTTGTCCAGTAATTGGAACGAGTGGAAGGGGAATAGTTATTTGTGCCATAATCGCAATGATTGCTGCGAATAGAGCGGTAACAATTAACATCTTCAGGTGTTCGTTTCTCATATGTATAACCTCTTTTCATTAAGTGAACTATTTATTAATTTTAGTTAACACAAATAGTATCATAATAATATTCTGGTATTTCGTCAATACTTGCTTAGGATTATATATATTTGGGTCAAGATTTATCAGTCCTGCCTTATTCACTCTATTTGACAGGTTTCTGTTGAATGGATTTTTTTTGTGCACAATTTTGACTTTTGTTTTGGAAAGCAACACAATTTGACAACCGTCAGTTCCAAGCTTACTATACTAAAGTAGTTAAGTTACTAAACTATTTAATGTTGAAGGGGTTTTTCCATGAACGATCGCAAAGAAATAATTCAGGAGTTTGTCCGATCTTTCCGCTATTTAATAAGAAGTACTCGACAAGATTTTGCGGTCGAATTTGAAGGATATATACCATTTAATGAATTTACAGTTCTACGTGCATTGGAAGAAGATCGTACACTTCGTGTGTCCGATGTGGCACGAAGATTGAATTCAACCAATAGTTATGTCACATTGACGAGTGATAAATTGGTGCAAAAAGGATATCTCATCCGCGAACGCAATGATTCAGATCGACGTACGGTTTATATGACTTTGACTGATGAAGGATTAACGCTCGTGAAGAAAATGGACGAAATAATGTTTGCATATTTCAGTAAAACGTTTGGCGATATTTCAAATGAAGAAATGCTCTCAGTCATGAATATTCTTCAGAAAATTAAGCCAAACGAGAGAAAGGTTTGATTTCTACATGGAACATTTAAAACAAAAAGAAAAAGTAACTATTATGATTGCGATTATTGGGGCACTATTTTTTGCAGCAGTTAACCAAACAATCGTCAGCAATGCTTTGCCAAAAATCATTTCTGATTTAGGTGGTTTGAATTATTACAGTTGGGTATTTACCAGCTTTATGTTAACGAGTGCCATTATGACAGTCGTTGCAGGTAAACTTTCTGATATCTATGGAAGAAAGCCGTTTTTTCTAATCGGTATTTTAATATTCTCTGTTGGCGCATTTTTGTGTGGCACATCCGCTTATATTGAACAGTTGATCATTTATCGTGCCATCCAGGGTGTGGGTGCAGGCCTTATTATTCCTACAGCCTTTGCGGCAGTGGGAGACTTGTTTGCCCCTCGAGAACGTGGAAAATGGCAAGGTATTATGAGTTCTGTATTTGGTATATCCAGTGTTCTTGGACCAACTATTGGTGGATATATTGTCGATAATCTAGACTGGCGATGGGTATTTTGGGTGTTCTTGCCACTAGGTATTGTCGCTTTTGTATTGATATTAAGGCTGTTCCCTAAAACAGAAAGACGCCAAARTGAGACCATTGACTATTTAGGCACTTTCTTCCTTACCGGAACATTGGTTCCAATGTTGCTTGCGTTTTCATGGGCTGGTTCTAAATATGATTGGTCATCAGACATCATCTTGTCGTTATTCGCAGGATCGATTGTTTCCTTGGGGTTGTTTATTTGGGCTGAAAACCGAGCGAAGAGTCCAATATTGCCTTTGCACTTGTTTAAATATGCCAATTTTACATTCTCAAATATTATTGGCTTTGCGGTAGGAATAGGCATGTTCGGTGGTCTCATGTATGTGCCTTRTTTCGTTCAAGGCGTACTAGGATATTCCGCAACGCATTCCAGCTTCATTTCGATGACCATGACTCTTGGTTTAGTCGGAGCGAGTGCATGGGGTGGACAATTGATTACAAAAACAGGGAAATATAAGCGACAAGCCACTTTTGGTCTGGCGGTTTCTGTCGTTGGTCTTTTATTATTGTCCCAAATGGACATGGACATTTCCCAGTGGCTACTTGTGCTTTACTTAATTTTGGTGGGCTTTGGTATCGGAATGGGCTTGACCGTGTTTACTATGACTGTTCAAAATTCCGTTGGATCTGAATATTTGGGTGTAGCAACAGCATCTACTCAACTTTTCCGTTCCCTAGGAGGAACAGTTGGTGTGGCTGTTCTCGGAACAGTATTGAATACATCGATGAAAGATAAAATGGCTTCATTCGATTCAAGCAAAGTACCTGAAGCTGCAAGAGAAACATTAAGCAAATTCCAAAACCCCAATTTATTATTGGACCATACACAACTCGAGTCCATTCGGGCACAGTTACCTGAACAAATGTTGCCACTATTTAATGATTTAATGTTGCACTTACAACAATCATTAACATTTGCTTTATCAAATGTATTTTTAGTAGCGGCAATTGTCATGGCGATCGCTACACTTTTGACATTTACCATTAAAGAAGTTCCTCTGCGCAGTCAAAAGCAAAAACCTAATTTAGAAGAATGAGTCATAATTCATGATAAAACCAGACGATAGAGTATCCATGTGGATGCTCTTTTTTGGGATAATAAGAGTAAGAAAATTTTTAAAAGTATTATATGGAAGAATCTATTTTAGGGCAAAGCTGTTGTGTGGCAAAGTATGTTGTAATAGACAACTATACGATATCGAGAAATAAATCATTTACTTTAGCCAGTTAAAGAATTAAGATGGTTGTTCTATTGTTTTTAAGCTACAATCAACATGCTTAATTATTTGATGGGTATCTAAAATTATAGAATTGCTATGTCTAGCCCCAAGCGCTAGCTCACGCCTTAGCTTCAGACACTCAGGCGAAAGCAGGCTATCGCATCGGTTCTTGCTCCTGCGGTTACTCGTCGCAAAGGGAATCTTGCTCCTGCGGTTACTCGTCGCAAAGGGTACCTTGCTCCTGCGTCGAGCTAAAGTAGCGCTTATGCTTTTCCTAGAACGAAGAAATGGTGAGGTGAAAACCACGTGAAACAATGGAAAATCTATGGCATACTCGTTTTCGTTATGTTCATATGGGGCTTTAATTTGCCTGCCGTAAAATATTTAGTTAGCGAAGTGCGTCCTGTAACAATGACTGCCTTTCGCATTTTTTTAGCCAGTTTAACCGTATTTTCGATTTTAGCGGTACTTCGCATCGTCAGAAAACCGACAAAACAAGAATGGAAATTCATTGTCCTTGGTGCACTTCTTAATGTTGTGTGCCACCATTACTTTTTGTCGATCGGACTGACCATGACGACAAGTTCGAATGCCGGTTTAATTCTTGGCACAGGTCCAGTACTAACCGCGGTATTAGTGTCAATGATTATGAGGATCTATCCCTCTAGATTGCAATGGGTAGGAGTAATACTCGGATTGTTCGGAGTCAGCGCAACAGTACTAGCTGCAGGAGAAGGAACCTCTGGGTTATCTTTTGGTGACGTATTCGTGTTTCTAGCCATATTGACACAGGTTTTCAGTTACTTGGTTATCAGTAAAGCTGCAAAAACACTGGATCCCAGGTTGCTTACAGCATACATGTTCTTAATCGGATCATTCGTATTGTTCCTAATTAGCCTGTTCCAGGAGCCTGGGGAAATTCGAGCATTTTTAGAAGTTCCACCGATGTTTTGGGTAGCATTCTTTGGAAGTGGAATGATTGGAACAGCAGTTGGCCATATGCTTTATAACTATTCAGTAGGAAAGGCCGGCCCCTCTAAAGCAGCCATTTTCATGAATTTGAATACATTGTTTACCTTGGTGGGTTCATCTGTATTTCTTAATGAAACCATCACAAGTCGTCATATTTACGGACTTGTTTTGATTGTCGCAGGCGTAATATTGGGCTCTGGTGCTGCTGAAGATATTTGGAGAAAATATAAATTGAAAAAGTCCCTCTCAGAGTGAGAAGGATATAAAATGAGGGTCTTCCGAATTTGTGGAAGGCTCTTTTTTGATGGACTGCGAATAGAAAGTGTGGAAGCGCGAATAGAAAGGGAGAAACCGCGAATAAAAAAACCACTCCAAATTGGAAGTGGTCAGTAAGTGCGTTTATTCATTCGATCGGCAACTTGGTATGCGTCGTACATTCCCCATATCCAAACTAGCGGGAAAGTGATGAAGCCAATCAATACGAACATTAATAATGAGTTGATTAGTTGAACGCCAATCAAGATTAAGCCTTTCATGATTTGGCCGTTATATATTTGCCCGACGCCGGTCCAAAAGAAACTTAATACGGCGGCAATGCCTGGGTTTTTTAGCATGAATTATTCCTCCTTATGATTCTCWTACATAAGTATACGGATCACAGGCGGAAAAGATTCAAAAAGGATGAGTCATGGCCCAAATTGCTGTTGCAATTTGTGGACTGACATTTTCAAAACGATGAGGCAGATTGCTGTTGAAGTAAATACTGTCCCCTTCAAAAAGTTCATATACTTCTCCATCGACCTCTACACGAATTTGGCCTGACAATAAATACCCACATTCTTCCCCCGTGTGAAACATCAAGGGATTTTCTGATTGTTCACCTGGTTCTAAAATCAATTTAAAAAAGTTGATTTGTTTCCCTTGAGTAGGTGACAGGTGTTGATATGTAACATTCGGACGCAGTTGCTTCATTTCAGGCTGTTCATTATTACGTAGAAYTGTAACGATTTCTTGCTCTTCTTCTACAAAGAATGTGAAGACGGGAACTTTTAAGCAATGACTCATTTTCCACAATGTATCCAGTGAAGGCGATACTTGTCCACGTTCTATTTGAGATATCATACTTTGGCTGACCCCAGCTTTTTTCGCTAAATCATCCGCAGTAAATCCTTGCGATTTTCTTAAATACCTAATTCTTTTACCAACTTCCTCTTTTGGAAAGTCCATGTTCTAAACCCCCATTCAGTTACTTAATGACGCACACTATCACTTATCTATCATTTTACAYAATATGCTAATAAATGGGTTGAAAAAATATTAATAATTCTTAATTAATAATTATTTATTGTTATAAAATATCGTGGATAATTAGTAATACAATGTTGTCTTCATCTGCATTTGATAAAATATGACAGAATTTATCAAACAATCACTCTATACTTTGAGACACCAGTACGTTATAATTCACATATACTGTATACAGAATACAAGTTGTTTTTGAAAGAGGTTGACATCTGTTGAGAAAGATAAAAAAACCCGATTCATTAGCGGATCAAGCATATGATTTAATCCGCAAAGATATTTTGACGGGTACTCTTGCGCCTAATGAAGAACTGCGTGAAGAAAAATTCGCATTGGAATTGGGCATAAGTCGTACACCACTTCGGGAAGCAATTCGCCGGTTAGCAACTGATGGACTCGTGGTTTTACAAACTGGCAAACCGGCGAGTGTTTCATCCTTCACGAAAGAGGATGCACTTCATCATATGGAAGTCCGTAAGTTACTCGAAACGTACAATATTGAGCAAGTTGCCAAATTTACAACGCCAGAATTTCTTAAATCTCTGAAAAGTAATCTTAAGCTTCAAAAACGGGCAGCGGAGAAAAATGACTTTCATGAATTTATTGAACTGGATCGGGAGTTTCACCTATTATTGGCTGATCAAAATCCGAATACAAAATTATGTGAAATGATTTATACCATCAATACTGGCGTTAATCGTGCCTTTTTAATCCTTGCGAATACGTACCCCGTTTCTGCAATGGAAGCTAGCGGGGAGCATGAAGACATCGTCAACGCTCTTGAAAAACAAGACGTATCTAGTGCCATAAATGCCATGCTGGAACATATGGATAATATTGAAAGAAGATTTCTTCATTACTATGAGAAGGGTTGAAGATTCCATGCCACTTACGATAAATGAGCGCATTACCAAAATTGCCGTTTCAGGCATCCGTCAGTTTTCCAATCAGCTTGTACATTATCCGGACGCAGTGAATTTAACGATAGGCCAACCAGATTTCCCAACACCTGAAGCCGTCAAACAAGCAGGAATTGCAGCTATTTCAAATGACTTGACTGGGTATTCCCATAATGCCGGCATGATTGAGTTGCGCAATGCGGTCAGTCGCTTTTTCTTGGAGAAATATGAATTTGCATATAAAGCGGAAACTGAAGTTATCGTCACAATCGGTGCAAGCGAAGCCATTGATGTGGTTTTCCGAACCATCCTGGAAGAAGGAGACGAAGTGATTTTGCCGGCACCATGCTATACGGGTTACGCTCCAATCATTACCATGTGTGGTGCAAAGGTAAAGTACTTAGATACTTCAGATACAGACTTCCAACCATCTCCCGAGCGTCTGAAAGCTTTAATTAGCGAGAAGACGAAAGCAGTTCTATTCAATTTCCCATCAAATCCGACAGGTGTCACCATTGATTCCAAGCAAATGGATGCCTTGGCGGATGTATTGAAAGAGCAGGAAATCTATGTATTGTCCGATGAAATATACAGTGAAAACACTTTTTCTGGCGAACATCGTTCATTTGGTTCGTATCCAGAATTAAGAGACCGTTTGTTCCTCATTCACGGATTATCAAAATCTCACTCTATGACAGGCTGGCGTATCGGATTTTTATTAGGTCCTGAAGCACTTATGCAACATTGCATTAAAATTCATCAATACAATTCCGTTTGTGCACCGGTTCCGAGCCAATATGCAGCAATCGAGGCGCTAGGCAACAGCAGGGATGTTCCTGCTGAAATGAATAAAGAGTACATAGTCCGCCGTGATTACGTATATGGCCGACTGATTGATATGGGACTTGATGTGGTTAAACCAAATGGCGCTTTTTATATTTTTCCTTCTATTAAAGAATTCGGGATGACGTCCTTTGATTTTGCAACAAGTCTGTTGAAAGAAGGAGGCGTTGCATGTGTCCCAGGCAGTGCCTTCAG
>NZ_JBFUJC010000046.1:0-13812 GCF_056401595.1 Paenisporosarcina sp. P4_E4_2
GCGTTATCTGCTCCAGTGAGTTTATTAATGTTTGCTTTTTGCTCAGGAGTAAGACCTTCAAGAATACGGTTTACTTCTTTTGCATTAAAGGTTTCACTGGATGGACTTTGCTGATTTTGCTTCGATTCAGCATGTACATGTGTTAAAGCCTGAGGTAATGCAATGTTTAATAGCATTACACTTAACGCAAAGAGCGAAAATACTTTCTTTGCTTGTCTCTTACTAAATTTTTTACTGAGCGTTCCTGTAAAAATCTTACTGATTTTTTCCCTCTTCATACCGCATCCCCTTGTCCTTATGTAATTGTTTTTTCTCTCTTAACTTATATTCTTTACAAACAAGTCTTTTAAAGAAGAATCCATGAAACTAGTTAACTTGATTCCGTCTTTCATCATCCCATATTTCTACTTTTCCGAAAATTAAACATAGGATGTAAATGTTGTTGTTATTAGTTCTATACCAGTATAAAACAAAAGCACTACCCCACGACTTTTTATTTAATCATTCATCTTTTGCGTATAAAAATGGCACCATGCACCGAACATGAAAAAACCCAAGTGATTCATCCTCACTTGGGTCGCAATCGATTTATTGTTTGAGAACCGTTACTTGTTTAGGCTTTGTCGTTACTTTAAAACCGTCTTTTGTCACGACATCAACTGATATAGAATACGTTCCATTTTGAAGGTCCGTATTAGGTATCCATTGTGTTTTCAGTGAATGTTCATTTTCTACTTTAAACGAATCGACTATCTTTCCACTTGCATCTTTAACATTAATTGTCCAGTCTACTCTGGCAAAAGCCCAGGCATTAATTTTTGCAGGTTTGCTTTTGTTAATATCTGCAGTTGGAGTGATACTGATCGTTTGAACGGCCATATTTGGATTAATATAGCTCGGATCTCCCCAAACTTTGTACGATTGATTTCCTGCATAATCAATGGCTAGAATAATAATACTTTTCGGTTCTGTATTAACTAAGAAAGATTTTTGCTCAAGACCTAGTGAATAATGTTGTCCATTCACCCATACAATTGCAGAATTAAAGTCACTTGCATTGTCTTGCGGATTGAAGGAGATTTCATATTTTCCGTTCTTTGGCGTTACTGAAATATCTGAAACGGTCGGAGCGACAGAATCTACCGTAATTGGCATTTTAACAATCTGTGGTTTTGCGTTTAAATAATCTAATGTTGTTTTGACAACATATTGATAAACACCATCAGGTACATATTGTCCGGATGAGTCTTTCATATCCCATTTATATCCGCCATAATTTGTATCCCCATATGACATTATATTTTTTCTAAATTTCCATGGAGTACCAGTATATTCACTAAAATCGCCTAAATTTTTAATGAGATTTCCAGATTGATCTTCAATATACATTTCAACTTTGTCTAAATTACGTAAGGTTTGGAATGACGGATAGATACCATCGAGTATATAGTTTTTCGAGAATGCAATATGGTTAAGACTGAACTTGCCAGTATACGGGTTATATCCCAATGGATATCTTTCTGCATTCTCATCCCAAAGGGCCGTATATCCTACAAATGCATCCTTCTCCCATGCAGGTGCGTCGATATTTCGTGGTTCATCCCATTTTCCATAGAAGCCCATATAAGGAACAGTTAAAGGCACTGCTTTATCTTGGTCTTTGGCTACTGGAACTAGACGAACAAATCCTTCTACAAAACTATTTTTCTTTAAGGAATCTGGTAAATTTACATTAACAGTTAGCATTTTTGTTTGACCTGGTTTAATTTTAACCAATGCTCCAGTTTTATCTGTTACTACATTATCATTTACAGTGACAGTCGCACCATTAATACGTTCACTAGTTAATGTTAAATACTCTTTTGAATCCAATTGCCCATCACTATCTAAATCGAATTCCTTCATTTCAGTCTTATCTTTCAATAGATCTACATAAACATTGTATTCAATATCATCACTATTTTTTTTACCCTTAGGTGTGTCGAATGCTTCCATGTTTAATTTAAAGCTTGTGTTTTGACCGATTTCCTTTAATGCAACCGCTCCAGCTTGTTCTAAAGGCGTGTTTCTACTTGTCACAATGACTGGTGTATTAATGGCATTTTGAATTTTCATTATCCCAGACCCTTGTACACGTGGTGAATATGGAACTTCTCCATTTGTCCTTGGATCCATGGCAATATTAGCTGTATTCATTAAAGCAAGTTTTGCTTTTAAAACTGTATCTTCTGAATGGGTTAATCCTTTTTGATAAAGGGCCTGCAATAACAATGCTGAGCCGCCTGCAACATGAGGAGTTGCCATCGATGTACCGCTCATCACTTCATAATCATTTCCTGGTATAGTTGAATAAATATTTCCACCAGGAGCAGAAATTTCCGGTTTAAAATCTAATGTACTTGGAGATCCAAAGGATGAAAAAGAGGACATCGTGTCTTTCGCTGGATTCTCTACCCAAGTATCGCCTGCAAAGTTCATGCTTAAATATTGACCACTTGGCAGACTATTCATTTTACTCAGTAATGCTTCACCTACAGCTTTGCTAGTTGAAGCCGTTGGTACTGCAGTTGGCGTTACTGGTAGAGAAGAATAATCTGACCATACTGCAGGTGGTATCATAATAATAGCCTTTGCTCCTGCACTCTTTGCAGTAAACTGAATGGTTGAAACAGTACTATATGGATTTAATAGTTTAACTACGGCAATGTAGTCAGTTTTGTCTTTAGGATAATCTGATGCATTCTTCCCTTCCCCAACATTCACCAAATCATAAGGTACATCTGGTGAAAGAACCTTAGAGACTTTAAAATTATACGATGCTGGAAATTGCGTTTGATCTTTGAACGGCACTGAAAAACCACTTGGATCTGCTAATGCATTTAAATGAAGTTTAGTATTTTCATAGGAAGCAACCGATAATGCATATGGACTTACACCTGGTGCACCAACTGTTCCAATATCCGGATTTTCCGCATATGGTCTTAATGAAGAGAGAATAATATTATTCTTTGTACTATAGGCTGTATTACCAGCTGCCACTACAACAAGGGTGCCTTGTTCTGTCGCAACTCGGATTGATTTTTGGATCGGATCAAAATCTTCATCTACATAGCCTGCATCAACACCTAAACTCATGTTGATTACATCTGCACTCATTGTGACTGCATGCTCAATTCCTGCGATAATATCATCCTCATAGGCACCACCGCCATTATCAGAAAATACCTTCTCAGCTAATAGTTGAACACCTGGTGCAACTCCAGCGACAGCACCCTTCGTTTCGTCGCCATTTGCTCCAATTGTACCGGCCACGTGTGTACCATGCGGACTGCCTTTTGTTCCCGGAATGACATTGGTATCATTGTCTGCCCAATCATATCCTGTTGGAACTTTTTCGGAATACCAAATTTCGTTTACGTCTGTCTCAGTAAATTTTTGATTAATTTTATCTTGAGTCCATTTTTCTTTCGCTTTAGCTGTGTCAGATAGATTCATATCTTTGTGCGTATAATCAATCCCGGAATCTACGACCGCTACTACTAATCCTTCACCTTTATAACCATATTGTTCCCATACTTTTTGAGCTTGTACCAATTCTTTACTTGCTGCCATATTTTCCTGGAAAATTCTAGCGACGTGGACATTCGTAACCCCTGGAATAGACTGGATATCTTTTATATTTTGGAACTCTGTTTCTACACTGAATCCGTTAAACCCTTCGAAAAAACGATGCTTCACTTTAATAGGAGCATTTGATTTAGAATTTTTTTCTTTTGAGATTTTTTCGATTACTTTATCTTGTTTTTGTTTATATAAAGCTTTTTTGTTTTTGGCTGTTTGCTCATTTTCAGTTGGTTGTTCAACTTCTACGATTAAGCGAACAGTATCATTCGGTTTATATGCTGTAGCCAAACCTTCTTTTTTAACGTCTTTATATAATGAATCTTCTTGACCTGTTTCGATCATATCCTTATCAAAAAATAATTGTCCTCCTTGTTCCACAATTTCTTCAAACATTTGCGACTTAGCTGGCGTAACATCACCTTCTGCAGAAACGGCAACTGATGAAAATAATAAGGAAGTCATCGCTGCTGTGGTCATGACTTTCCATGCCATCATTTTTCTTTTTTTCATGAACCTATCTCCTTTTTCTTATAAAATTAAAAATAAATGAAACTAGTAAACTTCAAATCTATCTTTATTATTTCACTTTTTTACTTTTCTGAAAATTAACCATAAGGTATAATTGCTACAGCTTTTGGTTCTATACCAACATAAAACAAAAGAACTATCCGCACCTTGTCTAGGCGCAGGATAGTTCTTTAAGAAAAAGGAACAAGTTGATTTTGAACGGCATAAATGACTGCTTGTGTACGGCTTTTCACATTCAGCTTTTTGAAAATCTTATTGATGTGAATTTTAACTGTCTTGTCACTGATAAATAGGACTTCAGCAATTTCTTTATTGCTAAGACCTTTGACCAATTCAAACAGTACTTCTTTTTCACGATCTGATAGCACATTTTCGTTACGTTCTGAATTTGTTTGATGATACGTTATCAGCTTTTGGGTCATGCGAGGATGAATAACCGAATCCCCTTGTGATACCTTTCGAATAGCTTCTACCACTTGTTCAGATGACGAATCCTTCAATAAATAGCCATCTGCACCCGCCCGAAGTGCTTCCATTAAGTATTCATCATGTTCAAACATCGTCAATATAAGAACGCGGCAATTCGGATACTGACTTTTCACGAGGGACGTGACCTCAATGCCATTTTTTCCAGGGAGATTGATGTCCATCAAAATAAAATCAGGTCTACACTCCTCTACTTTCTTCAATACCTCCTCCCCGGTAACGGCTTCTCCTACGACTCGGATGTCGGATTCGAGATCCAATATGCTCCGAAGTCCATCACGCAAAACAGCATGATCATCCACTAGTAATATTTGAATCATGATACTCCTCCCCTGTTTCTGAATTTGGAATTGACAATGTAATTTCTGTACCTTTTCCTACTGAACTATCAATCTGAAGGGTAGCTCCCAGTTGTTCAGCTTGTTCATTTATATACAAAATGCCATAATGAGGCTCATGTTTCGATTTAATCATGGCTTCAAAAAGGGAAAAGCCAACCCCGTTGTCCTTCACCTTTAAAAGTGTATGTTCACGTTGATAGCTTAGGAGAATGTCAACCTTGTCCGCTTTTGCATGTTTTACAATGTTCTGCAAGCTTTCCTGTAAAGTATCAAAAATAACTCGTTCTTTTGAAAAACTGAGTGTACGAGAACGGCCTCTTTCATGATAAGTAATGGCCAGATCATATTCTTGTTTTATAGATTCAATTTTATCAGCAATTGCTTGTTTTAGCCCTAGCCTTTGGGTAGGATATGGCTTTAAAGCAAAGATAGAATACCGAACTTCACTTAAACTATTCCGTAATTTTTTTATGCTTTTGTCTACCACTTGCTGCATGTTTCCTGATTGATCTTCGGATTGCTTCTGAGCTGATTCCAGCTGAAATATGACCCCAGCTAATACTTGTGCAATTCCATCGTGGATTTCACGGGCTAGTCGATTTCTTTCTTCCAAAATAACTCGCTTTTCCTGTTCAGAGACGAGCGACCGTGTTTTAAGCAAGCTACCCAAATGATTGGCAAACGTAGCTAAAGACTGTATATCTTCGGTAATAAAACTCGCCCCCCTGCTTTTGCCTGCAACAAACATTCCAACCAACTCATTATTGACTTTAAGAGGTAAGTAGACGAGGGAGCGTATGACATCTTCAAATACTTCATCTCCAGGAGCCATACCCGTTTTCCAATCAGTAACAACAAAGGTTTGGGCTATCTCCTCAAAATTCGGATGCAGATCAAACGAACTTGAAATATTGGAATGTACTTTTCCATCCTTTAACAGAATCTGCCAGTCCCCTTCATCTTTTGCCCATAAAGCATATGCTTGTATTCCCAAGAATCCTTTAAGTGATTGTTTCATCTGATGTAAGTTTCCGGCAGACAGACCCTGACTCAACTCCGTTGTAATAGAAAAAAGTTTATATAATCGTTCTTTTTCAATCCGTATTTGCCAGGAGAAAGAACTAATGATGCAAATGGCTACAAGCGGAAAAAAGAAGAACGGAACAGTAATTCCATCCATCTCTCCGCGATATCGATGTTCTAAAATATATATAAGAAAGGCGTAGAATAAACAAAAACTTGCACTCAAAAATACTAACAAATTTTTCTTGTGCCATTGTTCTCGCGTGTATGGCTGGGGAAGAAGCACCATTAAAAGATCGAATAAAAGGGTGTTGATAGAGCAAAAGAATACGGTAAATAAAAGCGTGCTTATTAATTCTTCATATAAAAAAGGCAGGTTCATCTCCGTAATAAAAAAAGAAATACATTGTTTGGACAACCACTCTGCTAGAGTGATACTTAAAGCAAGTTGAGTACTATTAAATAGTATTCTTTGCATGTGAAAACGGCGAAGGGACTGGGAAAATACCATTACACACACAGAAGCAATGACAGTTATATGTATCCCAAACCCCCAAATCATTGGATAAATGAGCGTAAGGCTGGGCGTGATTCCGCTTCTCCCAATGCGGAAAGGAAAATACTCAATAATCCCCATAAACACAGCTAACAGCAAAAGGATTATTAATTCAGAAGGCATTTCACTTTTAAATAGGGAATTGATAACAGCAATCATACCAAGAAAAGAAATAGAATAAAGATAAAAACTCGCTATTTTTTCTCTCATAGATATAGAGTCTATCTTTTTCAAAACAATCCCTTCCTTTATCTCAACGAAATATAAGATTACTATTATTATGCATCAAAAAACCGGCACTGGCAAAATGAAGAAATTCCCCACTAGTCAATAACCGGCTGTGCTCCTAGACACAGTACTAGTATAAAGCTTAAATCTTCATTTGCCTGTTCATCAAATGTTGTAATTTTAATCACACTTTCACACTAGACCGTATAGTACAAAAGATATATACGATTCCCATCACATGCCATCAAGCTAGAAGCTACTATTTTAAAAAAAGGCTACTTTTCTGGTAGCCTCAGACTGTAGACAAAAAATAAAAAGAGTGAATATAACTGTATACTAATGAAAAAGAGCGTATGCAAGAAAATGTTGATTTCCTTTGCGGCGGACGCGTTTCGCGGGGCACGGCTTTAGTCTCCTCGTCACTAGAAAAACCGGTGCTCCTGCATCGCTTCGCTAGCTTCGTCGCAAACGAATAGTGCAAACTTACATTTGCACTATTCGTTTCCTGTGGGGCCTTCAGCTCGTGCTGTTCCCGCTGAAAAGATTAGGACCAAAGGCAATTTGATCCTAATCTTTGCGACGAGTAACCGCAGGAGCAGATGTTTTCAGACGCCTCCACTCCAATCAACGGATTTCGCTTCTGTTTGCGTATCTCTTCATATTATTTCATTAGTAAGATGGTCAGCTATTTCTGAAGACTCCTGCGGAAAAACGAAATAAGCTAGACCCCACAGGCACAGCTGTCATAGACAGCTGTGCCGAGGAGGCTAGCGTTTCGTCCGCGGAAAGCGAAAGAAATAGCCGACCATAATTTTTTCGATAGAGTGCAAAAGATAAGAATGCGAATACTTTTATATTGATTAATATTCTTTTATCAACAAGCCTGAGGCTTCTTTTCAGGTAGCCTTTGTTTTGTTCCTTTATATTATTCAGAAAGTCTAGAGTAGAGAAAACAGAGCCTTACTCTATGGCCCTGTTTTCTTAATTGGTCCCTGGCCATTGGACAATATTTATCATGAATCCGTCTAATCACAATTCGGCTGGGTTCCTTGTGATAACGTTACTCCTTTTTTATAATATTCGTTTTTCGTTTCTTTAGGAACCATACTTCCACCGGTAGCCCACATAAGATGTGTAGCATTTTTCATTTTATCTGTTAAGTTATGATTTTGTATGTATTCTTTTCCTTCTTTTTCAGTCCATAACTTTACCGGCCCTATTACACCGGCTAATGCGGAAGGTTCGAGGTGAATATTTTCTGTATCGACCAATGCGCTTAATAGTTTAAATAATTCATCATCACTAACCGTATAACTTCCGCTTAATAAAGGCTCGATGGTTTGACCAACGAATCCTGATGGCCTTCCTACCGCAAGGCCGTCTGCTGATGTGATATTGTCAATTCCAAAATCTTGTACAGAGACTTTATCATGCAGACCTGTTACTAGCCCAAGTAACATACATGGAGAATGTGTAGGCTCTGCAAAGAAGCAATGWACTCTATGTTGATACATTAGTTTTAAACCAAAAGCCACTCCTCCTGGCCCACCGCCTACTCCGCATGGAAGGTAAACAAATAGTGGATGGTTTTCATCTACAGTTACATTTAAATCTTCTAATTGTTTTTTTAGTCGAATTGCTGCCACTGCATATCCTAAAAACAAATCGCGAGAGTTCTCGTCATCAATGAAGTGGCAATTTGGATCACTATCAGCCTGTTTGCGCCCCTCTTCGACCGCTTTGCTGTAATCTTCCTTATATTCAATCACCGTTACTCCTTTACTTTTAAGGAGATCTTTCTTCCATTTCTTTGCATCCGCAGACATATGGACCGATACTTTAAAACCTAATTTGGCACTCATTATGCCTATACTTAACCCTAAATTGCCTGTAGATCCGACGGCAATGGAGTAATCGGAAAAGAAGTTTCTAAATTTATCGCTATCAAGGATCGAATAATCATCCTCTACTGATAATAAACCATGTTGAATCGCCAACGTTTCTGCGTGTTTCAACACTTCGTAAATGCCGCCGCGTGCTTTAATGGAACCTGAAATGGGAAGGTGGCTGTCACATTTCAACAAAAATGTCCCTTCTAATGGATGCTCATAGGTGTTTGATAACTGTTGATGCATCGCCGGGATGGGTACAATCGGAGATTCAATGATTCCGTTGAGGTTTCTTGTTTCAGGAAAAACTTTAGCAATGTAAGGAGCAAAACGCTTGAGCCTTTCCTCAGCATCTTTTACATCTTTATCATTAAGTGGAAGTTTCTTACCCTCTGTTTGAAACGGTTCATATTTAGGATTTGACCAAAACACTTCCTTTGTAGCAACTAACTCGTTTATTAAAGGATATTCTTTTATCCAATCTTGAATAGTTTTCATCTCTCTTCGCCTCCATAGGGATCGTACCTTTTTCTGTATCTACTTATTGCCATTTAATACCCTGATATTAATGTCCAGAAGTCATTTTAATACCTACAGCCCCTGTAATTATACACATAATCAATAGGGTTAATCTTAAACTTCTAGGTTCATTAAAGAATATCATTCCTGCTAAAACACTTCCAACAGTGCCGATAGCGGTCCATATTGCATAGGCAGTTCCCACTGGAAGAGAAGTTAATGACAAAGAAAGAAAATAAAAGCTTAAACTCCCAAAAAAAAGACACGCTACAGAGGGGAGAATTTTTTTAAATCCGTCTGCAAGTTTCAAGCTTATAACACTACCAATCTCGGCAAATCCGGCAATAAGAAGAAAAATCCAATCCATCGAATCATCCCCTAACCTTATATAAATCATTTCATTTTCTTTAATGTTTAGGTTGTGCTGGACCTATTTTTATTCCAATTATTCCTAGTATCATTAAAGCCACAAAAAATACTTTCAGTGGATTAATGGTCTCTCCCCAAAAAAGCATCCCAGTTACTACAGTTCCCACCGTTCCCAATCCAGTAAAAATGGCGTAACCAGCTCCTAAGGGAATTGAGTGTAAAGCCTTTGAAAGTAAAAAGAAACTAAAGATTATGATAATTATCGTTACTATACTAGGTATAACTTCGGTGAATCCGTGTGAATATTTAAGACCGATCACCCAGACAATTTCCAAAAACCCTGCCATTATGATATATATCCATGCCATTTTTTATCGCTCTCTCCTTTGGCATTGACACTTATTTTTGAACTACGAAGTTCTCCATATATCGATAAATCGCATGAGCTACCCCATCCTCGTCATTTTTAAGGGTTGTCGTTGTACAAACAGTTTTTATGACATCTTTCGCATTTCCCATCGCTACGCTGTATCCAACTTTCTGGAACATGGATAAATCATTGTTGCTATCCCCGATTGCCATAGACTGATCTAAGGAGCCATTCATCAAGATAGCCAATTTTTCGAGGGCCATTCCTTTTGAAGCACTTTTACTTGTAATTTCAATGTTATGATCAGCAGATGAAACAACCATCAACTCATCAAACTTTTTGAATTGGTTCCATGCATCCTCTAACTTCTTCTTATCAAAAGAACATGCTAATATGTTATAGAATTCTTCCTCCTGTTTTAAGATATCATGATAGTTTTCAACTAAAACATATCCAAACTGGTCAAATTGCCTTTCCGCTACTTCAACTAATTCTTTCATATCTGTATTCAACTCTGCGCTTTTCAAACTATTAATCTCATTCTGGAAATGTTCTCTTCCCTTTTTAAGAGTATAAATGGCTTTATCAGTAAACACTTCGTAATAATAATTCCGTTCATCTAGCCATTGGAGAATAGATTGGACACAATCTTTAGTTATCGTAACAGAAGAAATGCACTTCCCGCTTTTCGAATGAATAGTTGCGCCATTTGTCCCAATTACAAATGGGGAAATCCCGGCTTTTTCACAAATTGTTTGAACGTCAAAGTAAGCCCGCCCTGTTGAAATAACTACTTCAAAGCCTCTATCTTGGGCATATTGAATCGCCTTTATATTTTCTTCACTAATTTCATTCATGTCGTTTAATAATGTTCCGTCTAAATCTATCGCAATGAAATTCATGGCTAAATAGCTCCTTTTCTCATTCTAGCTATTAATTTATCTTTCTAGCTTTATTACCTACTATCAATAAAAATCTAATCAAAAAAGAGAGAGAACTCGCTCTTCCATCTCGATATGTCCTTTTATAGATTGACTATGCTAGATTCCAATTGATTTCCTCTAATTTTGAATGATTTCTCCATTCCTCTGGAAATGGTTGCTCGCTGACAATCACATCGACTTTTTCTAGAGGACAAACTTTACAAAACGTTTCAACACCAATTTTAGAGTAATCGGTTAGCAATATAACTTGCTTTGATACCTCGACCATCTTGCGTGAAACTAATGTTTCATGTAAATGATAATTACTAACCCCACTTTGAATGGAAACACCACCAGCTGAAATGAACGCTTTATCAATATTAAATTGATTTAACATTTGTTCTGTGAGACTGCCGCTTATAGATTGATGCTTTGGATCAATTTGTCCTCCTAATAATAGAATTTGTCCTGTAAACTTATTTTGATTGAGCTTTTCGGTTAACACAGACGACACAGGAAGAGAATTGGTTAAAATCGTAATGTCTTTTTTATTTTCAATACACTGCGAAAATTCAAGCATGGTTGTCCCTACATCGATGGCAATCACATCTCCGTTAGAAATGAGTTCTACTGCTTTTTTTCCAACCTTGACTTTCGCTTCTTGATTCACTGTTGTACGCTGTGTAAATGGAGGCTCCTCATATTCAAAGACTGTTTTAATCGCTCCACCGTAAACCCTTTTTAAAAGTCTTTTTTCCTCTAATATCATCAAATCGCGTCGAATCGTTTCCTCTGAAACATCAAACTGATTAACTAATTCCATCACTTTTACTTTTCCCATTATGTTAAGTTCTTYTAAAATTTCATTCTTTCTTTCTTCTGGAAAAACAGACATATTTCTTCCCCCGTGATCATTAATAATTTAAAAAATAATGCATTCTTTCTTCGGTACAAGAATATGAACGTGTGCTCCTTGCTCAAACATATTCCCTCGGTGGTGAAGATAGTCTACAAGGAAAGCGGACTCCTCTGTTTCTACTTCATATCTTAAAACATTCCCTATCATGGAAACATCTTTAATAAACCCTTTAATTACCCAGTTCTCTTGTAAATCCACGCTATCGTCACCAACAGAAACTAATTGTAAAACTTCAGGACGAATCGCGACTTCATTCCCTTTTATTTCTGTGCTGCGAACAAGTTTACGGAAAACTTCCAAATTACAAACATTATAATTTCCGATAAATTTTGCAACAAATGTATTGACTGGAGAAGTATAAATTTCTGATGGAGAACCGGATTGTACAACTTGTCCTTTATTCATGACAAAAATTCGATCAGACATCGTCATTGCTTCTTCCTGATCATGAGTAACAAAAATAGTTGTAATATCTAATTCTTTCTGTATTCTCTTTAATTCTTTTTGCAAACTTTTTCTAATTTTCGCATCCAATGCACTTAACGGCTCATCCAAAAGCAGTACTTTCGGCTCCATGACAAGCGCACGTGCAAGAGCAACCCTCTGCTGTTGCCCGCCAGATAACTGATGAGGATAAGACTCTTCTTTTCCTATTAAATCAACCATTTCAATCATCTTTTTCACTCTTGATTTAATATTTTTTACCTTCTTCATTTTAAGGCCGTACGCGATATTGTCAAAAACGCTCATATTCGGGAAAAGCGCATAAGACTGAAATACCATACCGACTTCACGCTGACGCGGTGATAAATTAGTAATCTCTTTTCCATCAATTAAGATTCTTCCTAAATCTACGTCTTCAAGCCCCGCAATGGAACGTAATAATGTGCTTTTTCCGCATCCGCTTTGCCCAAGAAGTGTAGCAAATTCTCCTTTTTTTAATATTAAAGAAATGTCATTTAAAACGACTTGATTTTCATACCCCTTAGTCACTTGATCAATGGTTACATAGCTCATTATTTTTCACCCTCTAAAGTAGTATTTTTATGAAATGAAAGAATTTGCTTCTTATTTGACACGACAGTTTTTTTTTCGTTTTTAAACGTAAGTTTTAATACAGTCCCCGTTAAAAGCAAAATCATTGAATAATAAGTAATAACAATTGCACTTGTTAAGTGACCACTACTATTTAGTTTGTCGGCAAGATAAATTTGAAGAGTTTCAAATCGGCCTCCGACAAGCAAATTGGCAAAAGCAAACTCACTAAATAAAAGAGCGACTGATAATAAGGTAGAAACTAAAATACCAGATATAATATTTGGAAACACCACCGTGCGAAACGCCTGGAATTTTGTAGCACCGAGTAGTTCAGCTGCATCAACAAGTTGCACAGCATTAAGCGTACGARGACTGTTCCGAATACCTTGATACATAAATGGCAGTATCGTTATGAAATAAGCACCGATTAAAATCCAAGGTGTTCCGGCAATTTGAATCGGTCCATCCGAATATATCTTGATTAATCCAACCGCTCCAACAATGGGTGGAATTCCGTAAGGAAGCATAGCTGCTGCTTGAAGTAATCCTTCCCATTTACTGAAATATACCGTGATGATAAAGATAGTCGGAAGCATAATAACAACACTAAGACCTACAGACATGACAATTAAAAAGAGAGTTCGTCCAAAAGCATCATAAAACCGTTCATCTTTAAATAATTCAATATACCATTGCATTGTATAACTCTCAGGTAAAATGGTATGATCCCATTTACCGGCAATCGAGAATAAAAATGTTCCTACAAGAGGAATTAATAAATAGATAACTAATATCCCTACAATCACTTTATGAAAAGTCAATGAATATTTCATCGTAAATCCCTCCTAATGCGACGCATCATTCGTCCGTTAAACCACATCGCCCCTATCATAGTCGCCGCTAGAAGAACTCCCAACGCACTACCTAACTGCGGCTTTAAGGCAACGTCACTAGCAACTAGAGAGGCAATTTGCAATGACAATAAGTTATAGTTGCTGC
>NZ_JBFUJC010000047.1:0-13720 GCF_056401595.1 Paenisporosarcina sp. P4_E4_2
ATCCGACAGAACATCTCCTTTTAAATATCTATATAAATGAATATTTACGTCAAAATCTGACATCATGGCAAGAGAAAAGACCTTAAAAATATCTTTCAATCGTGCATGTAAAGAATTAATTCTGTTATATATAGTATATGCATCTAAATTTCTATCCGCTTCAATAAGTACGGTTAATAATAAATGATTTCTCCAATCATACTCTAAGCAATTATTATGAAGATATTTCATAATACGTTCGTCAATTTTGTTGATTAGAATTTCACCTCTACTGTTTTGTAGACACATCAGCTTGGTGTCCATTTTACCAACCCATTTTTGATACCATTCTGTTGTCGGTATCTGCTGCGTAGTTACAATCACATTTATTCCAACCCTTCTAACAACTCTTGTAAATCTGCATCTAATATTTCAGTATTTGTCGTTTGAATAACTTGTAGTCTTGGTTTCAACTTTATCGAAGATTTAGATTGCTTATTGTAATCTTTCTCTCTATGTTCCATTTGTTTTAACATTTGGTCATGTGCCTCACGATGCTTTTCTTCATCAAAATAGTGTTCATATACATTCATCGTATCGGGGTTTTTCCATTTCATATATTTAATCAGTTCATTTTTTCGTCGCTGTATTTCAGCATCATTTGTTGAAATGTTATAAATTTCTCGTAGTCTGGATGTAACGAACCAATGCCTTGCTTTATGTGGATTTAAACTTAGTTCATTTGCTTTCATTGCTTTATTCCAATGGTAGTACCAAGCATGATAAGTTAAGGGCGTACCATTTAATGATAAAAATAGACAAGCATCGTCGGGTAATTCATGAAAACACAAATGGTCTTTATCAACGGATTTTCGTTCCGTTTCGATATAGTGAAACATTCGTTTAACGGTATCTTTACTGAATCGTAGAAACTTTACTTTCTTTCCATGACTTCCTTTATTAAACGTGATAACCTCTTGATGACTTTTACGATTTCTATAATCCCCAACAGTTAATTCAATAATTTCAGATGCTCTTGCGCCTGTTTCAAATAACATACGAGTAATAATCATTTCTCGTTGCGACCAATTTACTTTCTTTCCTGCCTGATAGATTTGGTATGGTAAATCCATATCATCAATAATTTGTGGTTGCCATTCTTCGTTAATGATTTTAAAATATGAGTCTGTTAATCTCCGATGTATTACAGGTCCTTCTGTTCCAGCAACAGAAGGCATTCTTGGTTTATCTACTCGAACACCATTTAAATCTTCTGTATACTGATGTAATAGGACTTGACCATCAATTAATGGATTACTATATACGTAGTGATTTAAACGTATCATCGCTTTGTAAAACGATTTTAACGCTGATAAAAACCGACCAATTGCATTCGGACTTTTACTTGTTAAATTCACAAATCGAAATGAATCGTTATCTCTAATTTTACATTTCATTTCGTGCATTAAATAATCTTCAACTGCTACTCGAATCTTTTCTTCATTCTCATTCCATTGCACACGTTCACCTTGATAATTACTGTGTTCATCTAACCACTTTAAAAAAGGAAGTAAGCAGTTTAAATAAGATGTTGCAGAGCTTTTGTCTATCCGACCTAAACAATCATGGAAATAATCCGTTAAAGGTAAAAATGGTTGATTCTCTTTAAATACTAATAGTTGGTATTTACTTTCTATATGTTTTGGACAATATTCATACCAATACAAAAGGTATCACCTCCATGGAGAATGTTTGTTCTACTGTATCTTTTATATCCATAATTGTAAAATGGTACACACTTTAATAATATGCTCTAAATTTTTTGTCAAAATAAAAAATGTACACTACTTAAATTCAATTTTAGTAGTGTACATCTTTTATGTGCAACATTATAAACAAGTGATGATAAAATCAACCATCATGTACAATTACTTGTCTTTAATGTTACAGAGTAAGTGTCGGGTTTTTGATTTAGTTATTGGATTATGAGATTTTTGAAGGTATTCGCGTAATTTGAAGTCCTATTCTCGCTTGTAAAGGTCCTATTCGCGTTCACAACGAATCTATGCGTGGACTGAGGACTCTATTTGCGAATCATCCAATAACTGCTTTTTTTCATGACCACTCTTTCAACAATGGAGCAGCCCAGATGATTAAAGCTACCTGTAGAATCGCCAGTAATGTAAAACCGATTCGGAAAGACATATGCTTTGTCTTATGGCGATAGAGAATCATTCCTAGGTACGCTCCCACTCCACCGCCAAGTATCGCAAGGTTCCATAGAGTGCGTTCTGGCACTCTACGTTTATGTGCTTTTGCTGCTGCTTTATCATGAACCATCGTAAAAAACGAAACGATGGACATGACAATGAAAAACCCGATAAGTATGAGATGCATACTAAAATTCCCCCTAATAGATTGACGTGATTAGTCTCAACTAGTTTATTTGCCTCTGAGACGACTATGAACGATAAACTCTTCAGTTTGAGCGATAAATTCAAGTTTAGATCGAAAAATACCTTAGTATGAACGATAAATTTTTCACAATCTATCCCCATTATCTTCAGAACCTCAAAAATACTATGTATGAATTAGTATAAAAAAAGACTGATGGAAAATCCATCAGCCTTTTGAATAAGTAAAATTACTTGTTCATTGATTTTTTAGCAGCTTCTGCTAATTGTGTGAATGCTGCTGCGTCTGTAACAGCTAGGTCAGCTAACATTTTACGGTTAACTTCAATACCAGCTAATTTCAAACCGTGCATTAAACGGCTGTAAGAAAGACCATTCATGCGAGCTGCTGCATTGATACGTGTGATCCATAATTTACGGAAGTCACGTTTTTTGTTACGACGGTCACGGTAAGCATAGTTACCTGATTTCATAACTGCTTGGTTTGCTACTTTATATAGTAATTTTTTAGCACCATAATAACCTTTTGCTAATTTTATAACTTTTTTACGACGCTGGCGCGTCACTGTTCCGCCTTTTACGCGTGGCATAATACATTACCTCCTGCTTTTATTTCGAATGTTTAAGTTTCGAGTCTTAACTTACTTCATGTAAGCGATTAGTGATTTGATGCGTTTGTAGTCACCAGAAGAAACTAGTCCACCTTTACGTAACTTACGTTTAGCTTTAGTAGACTTATTTGCGAATAAGTGACTGCGGTATGCAGATGCACGTCTTATTTTTCCAGAACCAGTCTTTTTAAAACGCTTAGCCGCGCCGCGGTGAGTTTTCATTTTTGGCATGTCGAATTCCTCCTAAACTGTTCGTCAATCTTACTTTTTCTCGTTCTTCGGTTGAAGAACCAAGAACATGCTACGGCCTTCCATCTTCGGTTTTTGTTCAACCGTCGATACTTCAGCACAAGCTTCTGCAAAACGATCTAACACGCGTTGGCCAATTTCTTTGTGCGTAATTGCACGGCCTTTAAAACGGATAGAAGCTTTGACTTTGTCTCCTTTTTCAAGGAACTTGATTGCATTTCGTAATTTCGTTTGGAAATCATGTTCATCGATTGTCGGGCTCAAACGAACCTCTTTCAATACGATAATCTTTTGATTTTTACGAGTTTCACGATCTTTCTTTTGCTGCTCAAATTTGAATTTACCATAGTCCATGATACGAGCGACTGGTGGCTTGGCTTGAGGGGCCACAAGGACAAGATCCAAATTAACACGAGCGGCAATTTCTAACGCTTCAAAACGCGTTTTAACTCCTAATTGATCACCATTTTGATCGATAATACGAAGTTCACGAGCGCGAATGCCATCGTTTACATACATGTCTTTGCTAATAGTAATCCACCTCCAGGTAGTGTCGCGAATACATGGTTTGGGCATATCGTTTATCGAACTGCTCAATAAATCGGTTACGCCGTTCCGGACCAATAAAAAAACGAGCGGACATTTACATAAGTAGATGTCCGCCCGCCGATATATGCAAGTACAATGCTGTACGTTACGTTCAATCGTGTGCCGACCTGTCAACTACATCTAGTGTCAATCAGGTGAGAAGCGGGCAGCCTCTTCTTATACCACAAACTTTGTATTCATTAACCTTAATAATAATACCATAGACAAAATTCGCTGTCAACAGCTTTAGTTAATTTCTTGTTGAATGCGTGAAAGGAACTCGTCAAATGGAATGCTTTCTGAATTCTGCTCACCGTACTTGCGTACATTCACGAAGCCGCTTTCCAGCTCCTTGTCACCTAGGACTAGCATGTATGGAATCTTCTGCATCTGTGCTTCACGAATCTTGTAGCCAAGTTTTTCATCGCGTTCGTCCATCTCAACACGCAAGCCTGCTGCCTGAAGTTTTTCGATAACGTCTTTTGCATAATCGAAGTGGACCTCGTTAGAAACCGGGATGACTTGAACTTGAACCGGTGCCAGCCAAGTCGGGAATGCACCTTTATACTCCTCGATTAGGAAAGCAACGAAACGTTCCATAGTTGATACTACTCCACGGTGGATGACAACTGGGCGATGTTGTTTGCCGTCTTCACCGATGTAGGATAGATCAAATTTCTCTGGCAATAAGAAGTCAAGTTGAACAGTGGATAACGTTTCTTCTTTACCTATTGCAGTTTTGACCATTACATCCAATTTAGGGCCATAGAACGCCGCTTCGCCATCAGCTTCGTAGTAGTCCAAGTTTAGCTCATCCATTGCTTCTTTCAGCATGCTTTGTGCTTTGTTCCACATATCGTCGTCATCATAGTACTTTTCTTTATCTTCTGGATCACGGTAAGACAAACGGTATGAGTAATCATTAATATCAAAATCTTTGTAAACACCAATAATCAATTGAACGACACGCTTGAACTCATCTTTGATTTGATCTGGGCGGACGAAGATATGCGCATCATTCAATGTCATTCCCCGTACACGCTGAAGACCACTCAAAGCACCTGACATTTCATAACGATGCATTGTACCAAGCTCAGCAATGCGCATAGGCAGGTTACGGTATGAATGAATGCCATTTTTGAAAATCATCATATGATGAGGGCAGTTCATCGGACGCAATACTAGATCTTCATTGTCCATACTCATTACCGGGAACATATCATCTTGATAATGATCCCAATGGCCGCTTGTTTTGTACAGTTCCACACTGCCCATTACTGGCGTGTATACATGATCGTAACCCAGCTTCACTTCTTTATCGACAATATAGCGTTCGATGATGCGGCGGATTGTTGCACCTTTAGGTAACCACATCGGCAGGCCTTGGCCTACTTTTTGTGAGTTCATGAATAAATTAAGTTCTTTCCCGATTTTACGGTGGTCACGCTCTCTCGCTTCTTCAAGCATTTTCAGATGTGCAGCCAATTCTTCTTTTGTGAAGAAAGCTGTTCCGTAGATGCGTTGCAACATTTTATTGTCGCTGTTACCTCTCCAATATGCACCGGCAATACTTAGTAATTTAAATTCTTTTAACTTACCAGTAGACGGAACGTGCACCCCACGGCATAAGTCGAAAAATTCACCTTGTTCGTAAATGGATACTTGATCATCTTCAGCAATTGCTTCCAACAACTCAATTTTATATTCATCCTCTTTAAACTTGTCAAATGCTTCTGCACGAGACACGTTGTGACGTACAATTTCAAGATTTTCATTGATGATTTTCTTCATTTCTTTTTCAATAGCCGTCAAATCTTCTGCAGTAATCGGTTGTGGTGAATCGATATCGTAATAGAATCCATTTTCAATTACTGGACCTACGCCTAATTTCACATCTTTGAAAAGACGCTTTACTGCTTGTGCCAATAAGTGAGCTGTACTATGACGCAACACTTCCAGCGCTTCATCTGAGCCTGGAGTAACAATGGCAATTGCACCATCTTGCTCAAGTGGTGCTTTCAAGTCTACAAGTTGGTTATCCAGTTGACCAGCCAACGCTTTTTTACGAAGGCCGGGACTGATTGATGCTGCAACATCTTCGGTTGTCGTACCTTTTGGGAACTCCTTTATCGCGCCGTCTGGAAATTTCAGTTGAATTGTTTCTGACATTTACCCCACTCCTTCGTTTTTATTATTAAAATTGAATACAAAAAAACCCCGTCCTATGAAAGGGACGAGGTTTGAGTTCGTGGTTCCACCCTTCTTCCTTCTCTTCAGTCCAGGACTAAAAAGATGAAGCTTTGAGCCGGCTAACGGGCCGTTACCGTCAACAGTTACTAACGATTTCACTGTTGCTGCTCCGAGGTGGTAAATTGAGTGTCGTACTTAAGAAGCTTTCAGCCAGGGCTTCTCTCTCTAAAAAGTCGTACAGACAAGTATTGTCCTCTTCTTGGCATTTCTTTATTCGTATGTTGACATTTTACTCTTGCATGAAATCAAATGCAACTGAAAATTTAAAATTATACACTCATTAATTCTCGGGCTTCTTGTTCCGGTACGAATTGTGGTGTTGGATTGGGATGAATCCCGAGCAAATCACAAGGACGACCGATTAAATCAATGCAACCATCTTTCAACTTAACGATGCGATCCGCTAATGCATGGGCATCATTTTCGTCATGTGTGACGAAGATGGACGTAATATTTGCTTTTTTAATAATTTCACGTAAGTCTTTACGAATTTTCACTTGCAGTTCTGCGTCTAAATTACTGAAAGGCTCATCCAATAAAATTAAGTGTGGGTTTGGCGCAATAGCTCTTGCAATTGCCACACGTTGTTGTTGACCCCCACTAAGTTGATGCGGATAACGTTTCTCATAATCTTGAAGTTCAACTAATTCAAGAACTTCTGCGAGGCGTTTTTTCTTTTCTGCTTTTTTCATTTTAAATAAACCGAATATGATATTCTCTCCAACCGTCATATGTGGAAACAGCGCATAATCCTGAAACACCATTCCTATGCCTCGCTTCTCAGGTTGCAGGAATGTTTTGTTATCAAAGATCACTTCATCCTGAATCGTCAATGTACCTTGAGTTGGCTTTTCAAGTCCAGCTAGGAGACGCAGTATCGTGCTTTTTCCACTGCCGCTTCGACCTAATATTGAGATGACTTCCCCTTTTTCAATATTCATTGAAAACTGGTCTAGTGCAGAGCGATTTATATTTGGATATTTGAAACAAACATTTTGAATGGAAATAAACATGTCAATCCGGCTCCTTTTCGAGAAACTTATAGAAAATAACAATGGCAAGGGCACTAATACCGACAATTAATAACGAAGCTTGTGAAGCTTCCATAATTTTTTCATCACTTGCATATTGGAATGCTTTTGTTGAAAGCGTATCAAAATTGAATGGACGTAATATTAACGTTAAAGGTATTTCTTTTAATATATCAATGAAAACTAAAATATATCCGCTGATAATTGCGCCTTTCAGCATCGGTACATCTACTTTGAAAAACGTTTTTGTCAGCCCGACACCTAGAAGTCTTGAAGCGTCCCTAAAGTCTGTTCCAATTTTATCGTATCCAGATTCAATGGAATTATAACCAATTGCAAAGAATCGGATGATATAGGCGGAAATCAACATCGTTAAACTTACACTTAGAACAAGTGTTGTCCCAACACCGAGCATTTGATACAAAGGTGCAAGAAAACGATCGAGTGCAATAAATGCAGTAACAACTGCTACGGAAATCACCGCTCCTGGTATAGAGTAACCAAGAATTGTTAACTTAGGTAACAGTTTCGCTACTTTGCTATGAACCAAACGACTGAAGTTTCCGACAATCAAAGCGAAAACAATTATCACAAATGCACTGATGCCAGCTACTGTTACTGAGTTCTTAACGTAAGTCAGAAATTCATCCATCGGGATTGTCCCAAATGTCAGGAGCATCCAATCAATCAGCTGGGCTATTGGAATGAAGAATCCTAGACTTAATATCAACAACCCGTAACCAGTTGCAAGAAACGCTTTCATGCCTCTCAACTGAATAAGCGGCAATGGCCGTACTTTGGTGGTGGAATAACTGTATTGCCTTCTTCCACGCAATAATTTTTCAATCAATAGAATCAAGATTACAAACCCCATAAGGGATGCGGCAAGTTTAATTGATGATTCAATATCACCTAAACCAAACCAAGTTTGAAATATTGCCGTCGTAAATGTCTGGATGCCAAAGTATTTCACCACACCATAATCATTTAACACTTCCAGCACAACTAAACTTGCTCCACCAATAATGGAAACCCTTGAAATCGGTATGACGACTTGGAAAAACGTGCGCCAAGGACCTTTTCCGAGCACTCTTGCACTTTCAATCAATGAAGCGGATTGCTGGGATAAGAATATTCGGGTAATTGTATAAACATAAGGATATAAAAAAATCGTATAAATAAAAATTGCGCCGGGCAGATTCATGATGTCAAAAAATGAAGGATCCAGCTCCATATCGAATCGATTTCTAAGAGTCTTTTGTATTACTCCTGTGTAATTGACAATCCCGTGGTATGTATATGCACCAATAAAAGGTGGGATGGATAGAGGCAAAATAAGAGCCCATTTTAGAAATTTTCTCAAAGGGAATTGATATTGCGCAATCAACCATGCCAGACTCAACCCTATAAATATCGTTAGTAGAGCGGTAGTGCTAACTAAAATCAGTGAGGTTTTAATGAAAGAGCCTAGAACAAATTCTTTCATATGTTCCCAGTTTTCATTGGCTGGCGAAAAAACGCCCGTTACAATCGTTAAATTCGGTAAAAACAGGAGAATCATAATGATTGCCGCCGCTACCGTCCACATATTCACACTAGCCAATCTTCTTTGCACGTCACCAACACCTCTTATCCAATCGCAAGAAATCCCTTGTTACGTTTGAACGTAACAAGGGCATTTGATTTGTTTATTTCCAACCAACTTCGTTGAAGATTAAAATTGATTTTGCATTGTTGTCACCAAGAACTGATAATGGAATATCTTGTTCTTTGAATTCGCCCCATGATTTAWGTAATTCAGTCGGTTCAACTGATTCATTTACTGGGTATTCATAATTTGCTTCGGCAAATGTCCCTTGAGATTCAGGAGATGATAGGAACTCAAGTAATTTAATCGCATTGTCTTTGTTCTTCGCATTTTTTACAACTCCGGCACCACTTACGTTAACATGAGTACCTGTCGTTTCTTGGTTAGGGAAGAACAAGCCTAAGCCTTCTGCAACTTTAACTTCTTCTGGATCTTCAGAGTTTAGCATTTGACCATAGTAGTAAGTGTTCATGATTGCTACATCGCCAACACCTGCAGCAATTGCTTTCGCTTGATCACGGTCTCCACCTTCAGGATCACGTGCAAAGTTCGATACTAATCCAGCAGCCCACTCTTTTGCTTTCTCTTCACCATTGATTTCAATGAAAGAAGCTAACAAAGATTGATTATACACATTTTCAGAGCCACGAATCAAGACGCGACCTTTCCATTGGTCTTCAGTCAACGCTTCATATGTTGATAATTCTTCAGGTTTCACTGTTTCTTTGTTGTAGACAATGACACGAGCACGTTTCGTTAAACCGTACCACATTTGATCTTTATCTTGGAAGTTGGCTGGAACTTGTTCATCCAGAACATCACTTGAAACCGCTTGCAGTAACCCATCCTCTTTTGCACGGTGTAAACGTCCAGCGTCGGCAGTCAAGAATAAATCTGCCTCTGTTGCATCACCTTCGCGTTTAATACGCTCAAGTAATTCGTCAGCTTCACCTTTGATTACATTTACTTTGATGCCAGTTTCTTCTTCGAATTTTTTGTAGAGTTGGTCGTCTACATCATAGTGACGAGCTGTGTATAGGTTTACTTCTTTGCTTTCGTTTGTTTCGTTTGTTTCTTTTGTTGCTTTGTTCTTTGTATCCTTAGAAGTAGTATCGTTGCCACATGCAGATAATACGACTAGAGCAAAAGCTAAAACAAGAAATAATGCTTTTTTCACTGAATGTCTCTCCCTTTGTATATGTAGTGAACCATTGAAAACGATTCTCACTCTCAATTATAGGCATGTAATTGAGAATGTCAATCACCCTCTTCATAGCATTTAATATTTCTATTATTCTAAAAATAAGGGATTTATTAACTTTCAAGGTTAATTTTATAAAAAGGAATCTTTGCTCTTTCCGCGGACGAACCAGCAAGCGCAAATTTACGATAAACAACCACACCATTTAATAGAGCCAAAAATAAAAAAATATTATTTCTCATTTTCAGTTGGCTTTCATGTCTGGTTTAAAATGCACGTCTTCTGTCATTTACATTTCCCCATAAAAAAACTACCCGACTGAAACAGTCAAGGTAGTCACAATTTTCTTTATCCATCTCTTCTATTTTTTCCGCTCAGTCGCATAGGAATTGTTATTGAACGTATACGTTCCATGATTCGCGCTGCTTTCACTAGTTCCCGTTCGCCTTTTCCGGAGTACGCTAAATGCTCTTCGAGTCCGTCATAGTCAAAGTTCGATGTAATGAAAGTTGGTAAGTTCTCTGCCATACGATAATGCAACACAGTCCCAAGGATTTCGTCTCTCGTCCAGCTGGATAATGTTTCAGCTCCTAAATCGTCGAGCATAAGTACAGGTGCTTTCTTTACATAATCCACTTTTTCCTGAAGTGACTGATCCTGTATAGCGTGTTTCATTTCACGTAAAAATTCCGGCACGTAGACAAGAACTGTTTTTATTTTCTGTTCAGCCAGTTCATTTGCCAGTGCGCCTAATACATAGGATTTACCAACGCCAAATTCGCCAAAGATATAAAAGCCTTTTGAAGGTAAATTCCCTGTCGTTTTGACTTCTTCCATAAATGCATTTGCTGCCGTACCTAGATTCACACGGGTATTATGATCGTATGTAACGGTCGCARGTGTTGCCTGCAATACATCCTTTGGCATATGCATGCTCGATATCATTGCAGACACTTGACGACGTTCATCTTCAATCGTTTTTTGTCTGCATCTTGTGTAATCAAGGTCTATAGATCCGCGGACTATTGTCAATTTCGGCACGTAGCCTTTCATGACATTCTGGCAGCTGGCCACATTTTCACAGGTTTCACAGTCATGGTTTTGAGAAGTATATTCATATAATTTCCCGAGTCCACGATCTACCATATCTTTGTTGACAAGCTCTGCATTCTCCGATAAAAACGCTTGAACTCCTCGATCTTCAAGAATTTCATTTTTCATTTTTTCATAACGCTTCGAAAATTCAGGTGCATTCACGACGCGTTTTAACGTTTCACTAATTGGTTCCATTCGTTTTCGCCTGCCCCTCTGTTACACCGAGTTTATCAAGCAATTGCTGTTTTTTTGCTTCCCAATCTTCTGTCACTTCATTTTCAACCGTTTTTTTCGTTGAACGATTTTCTTTCGCTTTATAGAACCATTCCGGCACTTTTTCATCGCGCACATTTTTTCGCTTGTATGAAGTTGTCTTTGATGAATTTTGCCAATCCATATACTGGTCATGTTCTTTTCGAGAAATTTCAATTGCCTGTTCGCACGTCGAAATGTTTTCACGTTGCCAGTGCGCTGCAATTTTGTGCACATAATTTTTGTTCAGTTTCATTTTCGCCCGGATTAGAACGAATTGTAATAAGACATTGACGACTGCGGGTGGAAAACCATATTTAAATATAAGTTCATTGGCTAAATCAACTTCTACAGGCAAAGGCTCCTTACCGTTCGATAAATCTCTTAACACTTCCAGTGGTGGCGTTTCTTCGAGATATTTAATAAGTGATTGATCTTTGGAAAGTTTCACTTCCTTAGAAACCACTTCACGCTGCATACCAGCCTTAGGCATCAACCTTGGAGGTTTAGAAGAAATGGAGAGCTTGTAATAATCAGCTGCTGTTTTTTTCAAACGTTCTTCCGTAATGCGATTTTGATCATCAATAGCCATCATCAACACTTTTTGCATATCGATTGCATTTAACGAGTATAGAAAAGCTACTTTTGCAATCAATTCCTTTACAGATAAAGTTAATACACTGGAAGGAATCATGACTTCAGATAACCCTGATTTCAATAAATCAAAATCAAAATCCATCGAATAGAAAGGAATCTTCTTCGGCCGTTCGGAAGTTTGCTCAATTTGTCTTGGTTCAAATATATGCCCCAGTTTATTGTAATCATGGTTGCTTTTAAAAACGTCCTGCAGGTCACGCGATACATTCTCATACCCGTTTAAAATCGGTTGCTTTTTAACGAAGCGCTCTCTTATACGTATATACGCTTTTTCGTGTATGACGCTATATAAAGAAGTGGCCAAAATCGGTTCACTGAAGAACGAAGCTGCATCCAGGGGTGCTACTACCTCGTAGATGAACAAACGTTTATCGTCATCATCTTTTTTCCACGTTTTCATCAGTCCAATGGCTTCGAGTGACACACGGGCATCAAATATTTTCTTTAATGACATATTCAACACATCCATTAAATAATAGTGTGTCAATTGTTCAGTTGTTTCGCCCTCTGATTCGGCCCATAATGTACAATACAAACTCATCGCATCTGAACCAATGATAGGTTTATACAACATCGTCACAAGCTGGCGATCCTTGTCCGTCAGTATATTGGGCATTTGGATGATGAAGCTATCTACCGGCTGAAGTTCTTTAAATAATAGTTGCACGCAACATCGTCCTCCTGTCCCTTATTTTTTGTCTTCTGGACTTTTCTTCAACAAGTCTTTTAATTCATCTATAAACACATTAATGTCTTTAAATTGTCGATATACGGACGCAAAGCGCACGTATGCTACTTCATCGATGGTTGCCAGACGATCCATGACCATTTCGCCAACATCCTCTGACTTCACTTCGGAATTGCCGATTCGGCGTAAATCTTTCTCAATTGAGAATACGACATTTTCAAGAGATTCTAGCGTTACAGGGCGTTTTTCACATGCGCGAATCAGGCCTCTCAATACTTTTTCGTGGCTGAATTCTTCGCGTGACCCACCTTTTTTCACTACGATCAACGGCATTTCTTCTACTTTTTCGAAAGTAGTAAAACGAAAACCACAATCTTCACATTCTCTTCTTCTGCGGATCGCTTTATTATCGTCTACCGGTCGTGAATCCACGACCCGCGTTCCATTAAATTGGCAAGCTGGACATCTCATAGTTTTATCTCCTGAATTTCGTAATTCGTTTAGTGTTCCTATTATATCAAAAAAAGTCCATTAAAATCGAAAAAGCAGAGGAATTTCTCCCTCTGCCTACTCAGTTTAGTTGTTATGCATGTGCTGTTACGCGCGCTTTACCCGCAATAACAGGACCCATTCCACGTGGAATTTCTGTCATTTCACGAGTCTGAGATCCAAGTGCATCAGCAATATATTTAGCAGCAATTGTTGGATCTAAATCGCCGCATGTATATACATCAATACTTGCGTAACCGTGTTCTGGGAAGCTGTGGATAGTTAAGTGTGATTCAGAAATGATCACGACTCCACTTACACCTTGTGGTGCAAATTTGTGGAATGCTACTTCACGTACTTCTGCTCCTGATTTAAGTGCTGCCTCTACAAACGTACGCTCGATGTATGTTTCATCGTTCAATTTGTCAAATTCGCACTCCCATAGTTCTGCGATAACATGACGCCCCATTGTTTCCATGGTTCGTTTCCCCCTTTGATAAGTTTTTTATAGTTTGTTGAATCATCAAAGTCGACTACCACGGGGGAAAGTTAGTCCAGAGAGGTCCTAACCCTTTAAGCAGTCAGTTGGTACAATAAAAGTACACGATTCACATTATATGTTGTAATC
>NZ_JBFUJC010000048.1:0-13457 GCF_056401595.1 Paenisporosarcina sp. P4_E4_2
GGCAAGGTCAATGGGGGGCTCAGGACTTGGACTAGCTATTGCCCGGGAAATGATTGAAGCACACGGTGGAGCCATTTGGGCAGAGAGTGAAGAAGGACATGGGACGACGATATTCTTTACGTTGCCATTTGAGTTGGATGAGGCAGGTGAATGGGATTGAAGTATGTAGAGCAAATTAAATCGATTGTCCTCACCTTGCTTGTCGTTTTAAGTGTGACACTGACGTTTACAATATGGACCTATACACCGAACTATGAAACCATTAAACAAGCACCGGTACTCAATATATCAATTGCAGATCAAAAACGTGTAGATGATGTAATCAAACCATATAAAATAATAGCGAGTCGGGAAAACAAAATGACTGGTTCTATGTCTCCGTTTGACTTGGATCGTGTTATTAATGTCATGAAGGGCTGGGAAGTCAGTGAGTTGAAATTAGAGAACAATAATTTAAGTGAAATGGATTTAAATGAACTGATTCATGCGCCTGATCGCTTTACCCTATTCTTCCCGGATGATGTGCCGTTTCCGGTATATGATATCATTTTGCCATTTTCGATGACAAACATACCTGAAAATGAATTTGATCGCTTAATTGTCAATTGGAATAGTATTGATAATAATGAACTGAAAATCTACTTTGCCAGTTCAAAATCCAAAAAACTGTATTCAGCAATTGCAGGTAATGTTGATATGAATTTATTGAAGCAAGAAGTAGTATCACCGACGGCTAATTTTACACAGTTCACGGAAATTGAACGAAAAGGAAGGTCTTCACTTTTTGTTACAGCAAAAGATGTGGAAAGTATCCGTTACACATATTACCTGCAAGAAATAGATCCCAATCGCTTCAGGGACGCCCTGTTCAGTGACCCAAATCTAGTTCGTCAAAGTCCTGTAGGCGCAACAAATGAAGAATATTCGGATGGAACCTCATTAATGAATGTGAACTTGCTTGAACGCACATTAAGTTTTGTGAATCCTTCTGCTGAAACTTTTGTACCAGCCGAGCCATCTAAGTTGATTTTTGATAGCTTGGATTATGTAAATGAACACGGGGGCTGGACAGATGAATTTCGTTTTGCAAGTATCAACCCGGAAAAGCAGCAAATAGATTACCAATTGTATTTGTTGGGATATCCCGTATTCAGTGATGAAACATCTACAAAAATAACGGCGTTTTGGGGAGACCCCGGGATTTATCGCTATCGGAGACCTTACTATACGCTTGATCTGTCGTTGGCATTTGATACCGTGATTTCAACGTTGCCTTCAGGTGAGAAAGCTTCACGTGTCATGAAAACCGTGAAAGAACTTGATTTTAACAATATCGATGAAATTACCACGGGCTACTATTTAACACGCGATGACGAAAGACGATTATTGACATTGGAACCATCCTGGTTTTATTTATCAAACAATCAGTGGTCTCGCATTTCACCTGATGTTTTAGGAGGTGGGAAGTTTGGATTGGAATAAAACAAAAACCATCTTCATTATCGTGTTTTCTATTTTAAACGTATTTTTGTATTTACTATATATAAATCGTTACAATGAAGCACAGGAAGTCGAAGTGCTGGGTGAAACAACAATTGAAGAACGTTTGCAAGCGGATAACATTCGTTATGAGAGTGCGCCTGAAAATACACTGAAAGAATCATATGTTTCCGGCAACATTCGTGTCTACTCTCCTGAAGAGTTAAAAACATTGGATAATCAAACCTTTGAAATATTTGATCGTACTGAACTTGTAGCCACATTTAAAAAACCAGTGGTATTAGCAAGTTTAGAAGACCCGGCAACACTCAAGGACTTTGTTAATACGCATGTATTCGAAGGCTCGTCATACGACTTGTATGAGGTTGATGCAAAAGCTAAAAAAGCAGTGTTTTTCCAAACTATCAATAATCGCCAAATCTTCTTTAACCAAAATGCGCTTCTCACAATTTATTGGAATGAAGATAATGAAGTATATAGATATGAACAAACGGCCTTCGAAAAGTTGGAAGATGATTTTGAGCAAACCGAAAACTTATTGCCAGATGAGAAAGCAGTTGAAGTATTATATACACGGAATTTATTGAAACCAAATTCGACGATTACAAAAATTAGTTTAGGATATTCCACACTCGTTCAATTGACGGAAACACAAGTGTTTGCACCGACTTGGCGAGTTCGTGTAGAATTACAAGATGGCTCGAAGGAAGACTATTTTGTAAATGCCGTAGAAGGAAAGATTATCGAATTTAACAAAGAGTCCGAGAAAAAAGAAGTAGAGTAAGGAGTTTTCATCATGCGTTTTAGTGTTCTAGCAAGCGGCAGTAGCGGAAATGCCATTTACGTTGAAACCGAAGAACATTCATTTTTAGTGGATGCTGGTCTTAGTGGACGTAAAATGGAGGAGTTGTTCGCCTCTGTTGACCGCAATGTGAAAAACTTGAGCGGAATTTTGGTTACGCATGAACATAGTGATCACATAAAAGGGCTTGGAATTCTCGCCCGTAAATATAAAGTTCCCATATATGCCAATGCCAAGACCTGGATGGCAATGGAACATCTTGTCGGAAACATTCCACTCGAGCAACGTTTTCATTTTGATATGGAGACTGTAAAAACATTCGGCTCACTAGACATTCAATCGTTCGCCGTTTCCCATGATGCTGCGGATCCAATGTTTTACGTATTTCATGAAAATGGACGTAAACTGGTGTTAATCACGGATACTGGATATGTCAGTGACCGGATGAAGGGTCATATCAAAGGTGCAGATTCATTTGTGTTCGAAAGCAATCATGACGTAGGAATGCTGCAAATGGGTCGTTACCCGTGGTCGGTCAAACGCCGGATTTTAAGCGACGTAGGACATGTGTCAAACGAAGATGCCGCTGTCGCAATGAGCGAAGTTGTCGAAGAAAAACCAACACGTATCTATCTTTCTCATTTGAGTAAAGATAATAACATGAAAGACCTCGCACGAATGAGTGTTACTCAAACACTTGAATCATGCGGAATTATTACCGGTGAATATTTGAATCTTTTTGATACAGATGCCAATAAAGCCACTGAATTAGTGACTATCTAAACCCCACAATTTTGTGGGGTTTTTTTGATACTTTTTTTACTAAGTAGTGTCTAGGACCAAGTGCTAGCTCGCGGGCACATTTAGGGGTCAGGAAGGCATAAGTGCCATTCATCCTTCCAGCGCATTGTCCAGTTTCACAGGCCAACCAGCTTCTAAGCTCCGTACCTTCGTTCGAAAGCAAGTTTTCGATTCAGATACTCCAGCACCGAATTAGGGTTAGGGTGGCCTGTTCCACGTTTCATGGCGTCGAGCTTGAGTTGCCCTTTACGCTTTTCTTCATTTTGAGCAAGTTTTAAATTCATTTTCATCTAATTTTAATGTTGATTAGGTAAAGTAAAGGTATCGAATAACAGAAAGGGAGATTATCTATGGGTTACTACGATCAAATACCATCAGATCCACAAAAAGAACAACAAACGAGGATTATTAGAAAAGGAAGTAAAGGTGGCTACTTTTTCAGTGGTCTTATCGGGGTTATGATTGGGGCATTAGTCGTTTGGTTGATGCTTCCTTCGCTCGTTGGCATGATGCCTGGTGGAACCGAGGTAAGTGGCAAAGACTCAGCTGTGTCTTCAACTACTCAGCAATTATCTGCGGATATAACTACTGATGTCACATCTGCAGTCGACAAGGCAGCGAACGCAGTTGTAGGCGTGACGAACATTCAATCCACGTCAGATTTCTTGAGACCAACCAGTGAAGAACAAGAAGCGGGAACAGGTTCAGGTGTCATCTATAAAAAATCAGGAGATAAAGCATACGTTGTTACCAACAATCATGTTATTGAAGGTGCAACTCAAATAGAAGTGACATTGGCAGACGGAGCCAAAGTGGATGCCAAATTACTTGGGGCCGATATTTGGACAGACTTAGCTGTTTTAGAAATGGATGCTTCAAAAGTGACAACAGTTGCGGAATTTGGAAATTCAGATTCGTTGAAACAAGGGGAAACGGTCATTGCAATCGGTAATCCACTTGGTCTGGATTTTTCAGGATCCGTAACGACAGGTGTTGTTTCCGGTAAAGACCGTGCAATTCCGGTTGATTTAAATGGAGATAACCAAATTGATTGGCAGGCTGAAGTATTGCAAACGGATGCAGCCATCAACCCAGGAAATAGTGGTGGGGCACTTGTCAATTTAGCTGGTCAATTGATAGGAATCAATTCCATGAAAATATCTCAGGCGACAGTCGAAGGAATTGGCCTTGCGATTCCAATTAACTCTGCCATCCCTGTCATTGAAGATCTTGAAAAATACGGCGAAATGAAACGTCCTTCAATGGGTGTAACATTAGTCGATGTGACCAACGTTTCTGCTTACCACCAGAGAGATACACTTCGTTTACCGGAAGAAGTTTCAACAGGAGTGGTCATTGACCAAGTAATAGAAGGATCAGCAGCGGAAAAAGCGAAATTGAAACAATATGATGTAATCGTTGAAATGGATGGAAAAAAAATCGAGAACATGGTCGATTTACGTAAACACTTATACAATGAAAAAGAAATCGGTGACGATTTGAAATTGAAAGTGTATCGTAAAGGTCAACTGATRGAAGCGACCTTAGAATTGAAAGACAATTCAGCTCTATAAAAAGGTTCGTCAATGTTGTGGATGACCAAAAAGAATTGTGGATAACAATTTTATATTAACAAAACATTTACACAGCGAGTAGAAGGTGCGAACCCGTACCTTTCCTACTCGCTTTTTGTTTGTTAAAATAGATTGTGGATAAAGTTGTGTGAATTGTGTATAACTAATTGAATTGTTCGAAAATCGAAAGGATGAAGAAATATGAAAATTAAATGCTGTCAAACCCATATAGAACATGCATTGGACATGTTTGTGGCTGAGCAAAATACCTTCCCGATTTTAACGGAACTCACAGATGAAGAAAAGATATCCACAAAATGCGATTACTGTGATGTCGCTGCAATATATTTAGTGGCGAACGAATGATTGCCTACTATATATAGTTTGTGGTTGTGGATATGTGTATAACTTCTGTGGATAGCGTGTTTGTAAATAAAGTGTAAAGGTGGATAACCTGTGAATATCACAATAATTTCCGTTGGGAAGTTAAAAGAAAAGTACTTAAAAATGGGCATTGAAGAATACACAAAACGATTGGGGAGTTACGCAAAAATAGATTTAATTGAAGTGGCAGACGAAAAAGCACCGGAAAATTTAAGTGATGCTGACATGGAAATCGTCAAGAAAAAAGAAGGCGAACGCATTTTGGCAAAAATCGGAGCGGACACTTATGTCATCGCATTGGCAATCGAGGGCAAAATGAAATCGTCTGAACAACTGGCGGATGATTTACAGTCACTCATGACATACGGTCGCAGCAAAATCTCGTTCGTCATCGGAGGATCACTCGGTCTGCATGAAGACGTGATGAAGCGCTCTGATGAAAAGCTGTCATTCTCAAAAATGACCTTGCCACACCAATTGATGAAATTGGTGTTGGTGGAGCAAGTATATCGAGCTTTTCGGATTATTAAAGGTGAACCTTACCATAAGTAAAAGAGGTTTTTTTAGAAAAATAAAAAGCCAAAAATGAAAAAGTTATGAGTATAACTTTTTCATTTTTGGTGTTTATAAGGAAGATCAACATCCGTTACATTAATATAGCCTTTCTAATTAAAAAAGAAAGGAAAAGTAAATGTAACGAAAGCCGCCCAAAGTCCGTAAACTGGCAAATACTTAGTGACCGCATCTTGGATGGGTGAAGGTCCGGTCTTGTTTTGTAGAAAACGCATATATGAGACCATAATCCAAATAAGATTTCCCCAGATAAGTATGTTTACACCTAAAACAGCAAGTCTGTTTGGTGTAATCCCATAAGAAGAAAGTCTGAACACGATGGCTGACAAAGCCACACTGTCAATGATAAGCGCAAGAACAATTAAGGAAAAATTTATATAATCTGAAATGTTCTTTTTCTCGTCTGAGTCGCTTTCGGTAATAGAAAATATGGTAACGGCCAATACACCAAGGAGTATTCCGTTGAAGGCTATCAGGAAATTGCGGTCCAAGAATGGATTTTTTCCGACCCATATAACCGTTATAAGATAGACCAACAATGTGACCAGGACAAGAGGACTAAAAATTTTAGCTATATATGGTGTAATATTCTTAGCAAGTTTAAGATTCATTGATACCAGGTATGCAGCCACAATAGCGAGAGCGGCAGCACCAAATAAAACGATATTACTAAAATAGAATTCTTCTATATCCAAGCCAACAAAGCTAAATAACTGCATGGTTAATGCCGCTAGCACCATTCCGCTAACTGCCATGCTGGCGTAGAGAATACAATATTCCAAATTAAATTTAATATAGGCTAATCTTGTACTGCCTTTTGAATATTCATTTCCTGTAAATGCAAGCCCTACCAATACCCATAAGAATATGGGAAGATGTAAATAAGCAAGGATAATACTGTCTTTATAATTTAATGGTAGCATATTAAGATAAAACCCGGAAATTAGGAACAACGCTGCAAGGGAATAAATAACACTTTTTTTCGGAGTATTATTGTAAACAAAATAGGCAGCAATAAAGGGAATTACACCAAAAGCCAGGTTAATTGGAGCAATTGCTTCCTGTTCGACAAAATGGAAAATGATTCTGGTGCTTATCCCGGCCAGAATGGCTAAAATGCCCATGAATAAGAAATCTTTTTGAATCAAGGAAGATTTTTCTGAATGTGCCGTCTCCTTGAAATGCAATCTTTCATACCAAATGCCAAGAACCTGAGAATCAGGATGTTGTTCCCATGCGTCTGAGAATGACTTTTTAAAGGCTTTGGGGTCATTTCTAAACATTCTCTCCAGCTCATGGGGATTAGCAATATTTTCAATAATTAAATTGTTACTGTCCATGATTATACCCTCCCTTAATAATTGTCATATTAAGTCCTACTTTCCTCAACAATGTTTATTAATCAAACTCTCTTACCTTTGACTGTCTTCGTCACTTTTGTATTCTAAAATATCTTCAGGCTGACATTCTAATGATTTACAAATCGCCTCTAGAGTTGATAATCGAATCGCTTTTGCCTTTCCATTTTTCAATATAGAAAGATTCGCCATCGTGATGCCAACCTTCTCCGAAAGTACCGTTACGCTCATTTTCCTTTTAGCCAACATCACATCAATATTGATTACAATAGCCATTGGTTTCACCTCATATCGTTAAATCATTTTCTGATTTTATATCGATGGCATTTTTTAATAGCTTTTGAAGAACAGCAGCAAAGACTGCAATCATCATTGAAGCAAAAGGAACAAACAATCCGATAAAGATGACACCTGGGGCGTCGTCTTTATCCGCAAAGAGATAGAAGAGTGGCAAGACTAGCACATGCAAGGTACTGATTGTGATGGCACAGAATTTGATATTCCGCAAAGAATATACAGATAGTTGCGAGAAAGCTTTATTTTTATCAATATAGCGTAAAAGTTTAAAAGCCTGATACAAAGCAAAGTAAAAGGGAATCGCCGATGCATCAAAAACGATAGTAACGAGGTATTTGATCAAATCAAACTCTGGAAGCAATTTTGCTGCAATATTACCTAACTCAGGTACCAAAAAGATGCATAAAGCAAGAACTGGAAAGCCCATAAGAACAACTGCTAACTTTAAAAATAGTGTTTCAGGTTTCATGAAAAGCACCTCTCATAAGTATTGTTTTTTAGATATTAACATGTTATTTATTGATAAACAATAAATTTTTATTAATTTTTATGATATTTTTATTGTTAATAAGTTAATAAGGCAAAAGTAAAAACATTCCTCTTTACAAAGAAATGCTCTATAGGGTGTATCTCATGAGCCTCAATTGAATTACTGTTAATCACTAAAAAAAGCTAACTTTTTTATTTTCTTTTTGCCTCCGTATCGTATAACGGGAGAGCGTAAAATATCAGTTATTAAACGATTAGATCGAAAGACAGTCGATGAAATTAGAAAGTTCTAATATTCGCGCCTGGCACTCCCTGATATTTGTCGAAGATTGATAGGTTTTTAGATAGGTAGTAAATGATAGAATGGAGTTGTTAGCTGTATATTGTTGGGGTGGCCGGATTGTCAATCTTCTTTTCCTTTGTTAGGAAAGGAGGTGATAATCACGGAAACATTTCTTGAAATTCTCAGAGAAGTTCTGAAGGGAGTTCTGCGTGAAGTAAGCGCATATTTTTTTCGGAAGAATGTTCTAGAAGACAAGAAAACCACCTGCGCCGTCGCAAGCAAAAGGGTGGTTCTCATAAATAATCCACAATGACAACCACCACCCTGACGGCAGAGGTTGCATGGGGAGAAGTGCTTACAACACTTCTCTCTTTTTTATTATATGTCCATTATATACTATAAAATTCCTTTTAAATATTTGATATTATTACGACTGAGACACGGGGACATTTCTTGTGTTTGATGAAGCAAGAATGCTAATGAAACAGGGGATGGTTCTCGTTAGGTTTCGAAGCTAGCACAGCGATGTAGAGACAGAAACAGGCGAACGCTTTCCGCGGGGCCTCACTGGACACGTCGCTACGCTGCTCCCACAGGAGTCACTCAATCCAAAATTGACTGTGTTCCTTTCTTCATTTTAAATATTGTTATAATAAAGGGGTGTCAGAAGCTAAACTGTAGCTTTGGATGCTCTTTTTTTGTAGATAACACGGATCTTACTTGCCAGGGAGTTGGAATTAGAGATGAATAATAAGGATATAGCAGAGATTCGCAAACACTTTAAGATGGATACTGATTTGCTTAAAATAGCTGATATTTATAACGTTTATATCAAGCAGGAAAGCAGTGAAATCTATCATGAGGAGAGCCGCTCATTTTCCTTGCTGGACCGGGAGCAACAAGAGCTGTTCCTTGCCAACTTTAAAAAGGTTTTAGGTGGGAAACTAGATGTGAAGCTGTTTGAGGTGAAGTTCCAGCGTCAAGGAGAGGGGCAAACGGACCATACGCAGCGACTTTTATTTGAGGGGCTTCATGCAGATGATGTCGGGGAATGGAAAGCGGGTATGCAACGCATCGCCTTGAAGATGGTTCAGGATAGCCAATATGAAAAGGACATAGTCATCACATTCATTCGTGGAAACTATTATAAAACGACGAAACGTCATCCCGATGAAACGGAAATAGACGCTCGAGATGAAGTGTATACCACTCCATTTATCCTCAGTAGCATGAATCAAACCGAACTGCCGAAACGTTCACTGGTGTTTGATTTTGTCGAGAAAGAGTTTAAGTCCAGTCTGCTGGCTGATCCCGTCATTAAACTTGCCACTCCAATTGGTGGATTTCTGTTCCCTAGCTTCACGGACAACGCCGCAGACATCAATCACGTCCTTTATGCTGCGAGCAAAGCGAATAAACCAGATTTCCAGTTTATCGAGAATGTGTTGAACGGCAATGAAATCATGACTGCCGAGGAAGATAAAGCGGTGTTTGAAGAAATTGTAAAAGCAGTAATTGGTGATGAAGTAAATTCGAAAACCCTCGCCGGTGTATATGATGAAATCAATAATATGTTATTGGTGGAAAAAGAGAGTGAGGACGAAGAAGGGAGTACTCCTACTTTGGATTCTATAGAGGTTGCACGTGTGTTGAAGGCGAGCGGCGTAAAAGATGTGAGTACGGAAAAAGTGGAAATGGCCTTTCAGCAGGTGGTTGAAGACAAAAACTATGAAATGAAAGCAAGCCATGTCGTTCCAAGCTACGCGTCCAAGTCAATCAAAATCAGCACGAAAGTAGCGAATATTGCGATCAGCCCGCAAGACTTGAGATATGTCAAACAAATCAATTACAATGGCAAACGCTGTCTATTGATCGAGGTGGAAGAAGACACGATGATTGAAGGATTTAAGCTGCTTCCGGAAGAGCTGTTGGAGTAGGAGAGAGTTGGGGGGTCCTTCAGCCGGCTATCTAAAATGGAAAAGAGAATAAACCTCATTTAGCCCTGCTACGGTGAACCTTACCATAAGTAAATGAGGTTTAGGAAGTAATAAAGGAAACAGTTTAATTATTTTACTTGGACTGTTTTTTTCAATAAGAAAGGGCTTTTCTAGTTATTTTTCCAACTAAGATAGCCCTTTTATCTTTTACTCACTTAAACGAATTTCCACGGTTGTGCCGATGCCAACTTTACTCGACAATATAACATCCACCGTGTGCCTCAATAATATCTCTAGAAAAAGCCATGCCGAGACCTGTGCCGCGAACGTTTTTGGTATTTGTACCTCGATAGTAGCGTTCAAAAATTTGTTTTAGGTCGTGTTTTGTTAAAGCCTTTAAAACTGTTATTCTAAAGTTCGAAAATTCAATCTCAGTCTTCATCATTATCATCATCGATAAATAAAGTAAGGATTGAATCTAGTGGTTCGGTTCCATTAGCAACCGCATTTACTTTATCAGTATATTGCTCACTGATCATATGTTTTAGAGGTTGTTCCACCTTGTTGAAATACTTAAATGCCTCCATTGCCATTTTATCCCATTCTTCGTATAAAACTAGATAGTCATCTGCTGTCACTTTTGTTCTTGAAGTGCCTTCTTCAGGGATACATTCAAAATCTTCATCTTCACCCAACGCAGCATAATCACATGTTATTTGTTCGCCAGGTTGAATGTCTCTCGCAGCTAACTCAAAATCATATACTGTATCTACTATATTTGGATTGAAGCTATGGTTAATATACTTTGCGTGATCACAAGAGAGAACATATTCGCCGTCATTATCTAAATATGAGTATTTATATATATACTCTTTTCGAACATCATCAAGACTTTCAATATATGACTCATCAAGAACAATATCTAAATCATCTTTAATCCAGACAATGGTTCCTTTAGGAATTAATTTTGTTGCAAAAACTCCAATTCCTACTTTCTCATTTACATACCGAATTTCGGTATTCGGATGCATCATTTTTCTATTCCTCCTTTATCGAATTCATTTTATTCTCCAAAAAAATGAGAGGTTAAACTTCAGTAGGGAAGAAAATGATGGTCTCGCGTAATAAAATTACACTTATCTTCTTAACATCGAAAACGTAACAAATTATTGGATATTTCAATATGTATATGCTCATATATTTCGTTTTGAGTAGACACTTGTTCTAATAAATACTTTTTTATCAAAAGAAATAATAAGAATATATATTTAATGAGAATGTGGAGGGCTCCAAGAAGTAGTTACTATGTTAAAGAAATCGATATTGGTTTGGAAATTACCAATTAATGTGGTCGTAGGGAACAACACCAATTTCAAATAAAGAGTTTTATCGAACAAAAAACAAGGCTATTATTCATGCAATTCGATAATGTTTTCAGGATAAGGCTATCGTTTGGAAGGGATGGAGAGGAATACATCTTGTTCTTCAAAAGAAGCATTTTTAAAAATAGTAGCTTCTTGTACATGATCCTTATGACCGTGGGTTGCTAAGATGAGAGTAACATCTTCTGGTGATTTGCCTATTCTATTTAGAGCTTGTTCAAGGTATATGGAATGCTCCTTTTTACCTAAATCTATCAACTTCCTGTACAATAAAGTAAGAGTTGTTATAAGATTTCCAACTTGTGTCCCATATTGCTAGTACATATACTTTTTCATTAATCGGTTCAAATAAGTAATCCAAATTCCTACCCCATGTAAAAAGATATTCAGTATGGAATCTTTTTTATTAATAATATAGTATTCTTTATTTCTATTTGGATACCGTCCTTTGAAAGATCACTAAGACGTAAATAATAAACGCTARCCCAATTGATTGGAGACTGTGTGAATGTTAATGGAACAAACAAGATATTCTAGGCTTGCAAATATAACAAAAATAATAAATACAAAGTTAGAACTACGTGAAGTATTACAGCGTGTAACAAGTGCAATATCTGAAGAGATTGTTCAATGTAATTCCGTTGGTATTTATTTACCTCAAAAAGATGGAACATTTAGAGGATTTGCAGGAAAACCTGAACTCATGAATGGCATGGCGCTCGATACGCAACTAATTGATCCTGATATAGACTTACTAGCCAAAGAAGTGATTGAAACTAAAAAAACCATCCACATCCCGGATACCTCAAAAGATAATCGACCGGATCCGAAAACAGTTGAAGCCTTCAAAATTAAATCCTTATTAGTTCTGCCTATTTCATTTGAGAAAGAGTTATTTGGTCTAGTTTTTTTATTTGATTATGGAACACCAATGAACTTGACAGAGTCGGAAATTCAAAGTGTTGAAGCTTATGTGAATATGGCTGCAGTCGCAATTCAAAACGTGAATAATTTAACACAAAAGGAAAACCTTATTGCCGAAAAGCAGTTGTTGCTTAATGTTACACGTGATTTATCGATGTGTACCTCGATACAGGAAAGTCTCGATAAATGCTTTTTCTACTTAGGAAAGATTTTAGATAGCAAAAATATTGCTGCCCACCTCCTAGAACCGTTAGAAAAAAAAACAATTAGATTAACGAAGTTAAGTAAAGACTGTGATTGGACGGAAGCAGAGTGGAGTGAAACCCTTAATAACATAAAAATGGACCATAGCTATGAAGCCATGATCCAAGAGGCTATTATAACAAAAAATATAATTCACATCCCAAGTGAGGATACAAAGGGGCTGCTTATGATTCCATTGGTTTCAATGGGAGAAGTATTAGGGGTAATAACAGTTGTGGATTTGGTGAGAAAAACTCACAGTTACGATGAATCCCAAATTCAGCTGGCACAATCTATAGTTGATGCCACAGCCCCTACGTTTTCAAACTTGTTATATATGGACCAACTTGAAAACATGGTGGAAGAGCGAACAAGGGAACTAGCCGCTGCTAATGAAAAAGTTACAAGTGTTATTGAAAGTATTACGGATGGGTTCTTCGCTTTGAATAAAGAATGGGAATTTATTTACATAAATAAACATCAATATCTACCACAAAAGAAAGCGGCAAATGATGTATTAGGCAAAAATATATGGGAGATCTTCCCGAAAAGTATAGATACCGTCATGTATAAAGAATTTCATCGTGCGATGTTAGAGAGAGTTCCTGTACATTTCGATATTCCCGCAACCTCTGAAGATTATTGTTACGAAGTAGTGGCTTACCCGTATGACGAGGGTATCTGTTGCCTATTTAAAAATGTAACGGAAAAAAAGAAATATGAAAATGAACTGAGAAGGTTTTCCAACTTAGAATTAATAGGGCAAATGGCAGCAGGTATCAGCCATGAGATTAGAAATCCAATGACAACGGTACGAGGATTCTTACAGTTATTAAAAAAAGAGGACGAATTAGAAAAACATAATGACCACTTTAATTTAATGATTGAAGAACTTGACCGTGCCAATGCC
>NZ_JBFUJC010000049.1:0-15475 GCF_056401595.1 Paenisporosarcina sp. P4_E4_2
CCCGTGAAGATAACCTACAAAAAAAACTGTAGACACTTGTAATGTGTCTACAGCTTTTTATCGTTCATAAAAATTTTCACTATTATCATACAGAATAATAGACGAATCACTCAAAAAGTGAGCACTACACAATTCGTTTATTACCCGATACTGCCTTCCATTTCGAACTTAATCAAACGGTTCATCTCAACCGCATATTCCATCGGTAATTCTTTTGTAAACGGTTCAATGAAGCCCATAACGATCATTTCAGTTGCTTCTTCCTGTGAAATGCCGCGGCTCATCAAGTAGAACAATTGCTCTTCAGATACTTTTGAAACTTTTGCTTCATGTTCCAAAGATACATTGTCGTTTAGGATTTCGTTGTATGGAATCGTATCTGATGTCGAAAGGTTATCCATGATCAATGTATCACACTCGATATTTGAACGGGCACCTGACGCTTTAGGACCGAATCGTACAACTCCGCGATAAGTCACTTTTCCGCCTTGTTTCGAAATTGATTTAGAAACAATTGTCGAAGACGTGTTTGGAGCCAAGTGAATCATTTTCGCACCTGCATCCTGATGTTGACCTTTACCAGCTAAAGCAATAGATAATGTCATACCACGTGCACCTTCACCTTTTAAGATGACAGCAGGGTATTTCATTGTTAATTTAGAACCGATATTTCCGTCAATCCATTCCATCGTAGCGTTTGCTTCACAAACTGCACGCTTTGTTACTAGGTTATACACATTGTTCGCCCAGTTTTGGATTGTCGTGTAACGGCAATATGCATCTTTTTTGATGATAATTTCTACAACCGCACTATGAAGTGAATTCGTCGTATAAACAGGAGCTGTACAGCCTTCTACATAATGTACGTGTGCGCCTTCATCAACAATAATAAGTGTACGTTCGAATTGACCCATGTTTTCTGAGTTAATTCGGAAATAAGCTTGTAGAGGCGTTTCAACTTTGATACCAGGTGGCACATAGATGAACGATCCACCTGACCATACAGCCGAGTTCAATGCAGCAAACTTGTTATCCGAGTTTGGAATGACTGTACCCCAATGTTTTTTGAACAGTTCTTCGTTTTCACGAAGAGCAGATCCAGTATCTTTAAAGACGATACCCATATCTTCTAGTTCTTGTTTCATGTTGTGGTAAACCACTTCAGATTCGTATTGAGCAGATACACCAGCTAAATACTTTTGCTCTGCTTCAGGAATACCTAGTTTATCAAACGTACGTTTAATTTCTTCCGGCACTTCATCCCATGAAGTTTGAGTCGCTTCTGATGGTTTTACGTAATACGTAATTTCATCGAAATTAAGGGAAGATAAATCTCCACCCCATTGTGGCATTGGTTTTGCGTAGAACAACTCCAAAGATTTTAGACGGTAGTCTAACATCCATTGAGGTTCTTCTTTCATATTTGAAATTGTTTCAACGATTTCACGTGTCAGTCCACGTTTTGAACGGAAAATAGACACGTCTTTATCATGGAAACCATATTTGTAATCGCCGATTTCAGGCATTTTTTTAGCCATCATCTTTCCTCCGTTCTGTTACGAATGTGATTCGTTATCTACACCTTTTTCCATAGCTTTCCAAGCAAGGGTTGCACATTTGATACGTGCAGGAAACTTGGCTACACCAGAAAGAGCTTCGATATCACCTAAGTCGATAGAGTCATCATATTCTTTTCCAAGCATCATATCCGAGAAGATGGTGGATAGATTTAGCGCTTCATCCACCGGCTTGCCTTTTACAGCTTGCGTCATCATGGATGCGGAAGCCATGGAAATGGAACAACCTTCTCCATCAAACTTGGCATCTTGTACGACACCATCAGCTACTTGCAAAGTCAAATGAATACGGTCCCCACATGTAGGGTTATTCATATCGATTGTGACACTGTCCTCTAATGTCCCTTTATTGCGAGGCTTTTTGTAATGATCCATAATCACAGTTCTATAAAGTTGATCTAAATTATTAAAAGACATCGTTAAAATACTCCTTTGCCGTGGTAAGTCCAGCCACTAATCGGTCAATATCCTCTTCCGAATTGTAAACATAGAAACTTGCACGTGCAGTCGCTGTTACTTGCAGCCACTTCATTAATGGTTGTGCACAATGATGTCCCGCACGAACTGCAATTCCGTTCATATCGAGAACAGTCGCTACATCGTGTGGATGTACATCATCTAAATTGAAAGTAACAATTCCTGCTCTTTCTCCTGCATCTTTTGGACCATAAATTGTCAAACCGTTAATTGTAGACATGCGTTCCAACGCATAAGCAGCAAGTGCGTGCTCATGTTTTTCAATTTCATCGAGTCCGATTTCTTCCAGGAAATCGATAGCTGCGGCTAATCCGACCGCACCCGCAATAATCGGAGTTCCTCCTTCAAACTTCCAAGGAAGCTCTTTCCACGTTGAATCATATAGACCGGACCACACATTTTATGACCAGAGAAAGCAAAGAAATCGCAGTCCAGATCTTGCACATCGATACGTAGATGAGGTGCAGCTTGTGCACCATCGACTACCATGATTGCTCCATTTTCGTGAGCAATTTGTGTAATCTCTTTTATTGGATTCATTGTGCCAAGAACATTTGATACATACATAATTGAAACAATTTTCGTACGTGGGGTAACTGTTGCACGTACTTTATCCAAAGAAAGGGTACCGTCTTCTTCTAAATCTACGTATTTTAATACCGCACCTTTTTCCTTTGCTAATTGCTGCCATGGAATGATGTTTGAATGATGCTCCATGTAAGTAATGACGATTTCATCGCCTTCCTCAACATTTGCTCCACCATAACTTTGTGCGACCGTATTAATTGCAGTTGTTGTCCCACGCATGAAAATGACTTCCTGCGTAGACTTTGCAGAAATGAAGTTGCGCACTTTCTCACGCGCTCCTTCATAACTTTCAGTCGCTCGATTGCCAAGTGTATGAACACCGCGATGAACGTTTGAATTATCGAACTCATAATATTTTTTTAATGCTTCAATGACTTGAACAGGCTTTTGGGATGTCGCTGCACTATCAAGATAGACAAGCGGATTGCCGTTCACTTCTTGATTTAATATGGGAAAATAGCTTCGAATGTCTTTGCTGATCATTAGCGCACTTTCCTTTCAATTACCTCCGTCAGTTGCTTTTTAACGCCCTCGATTGGCAATACGTTTACAACTGGCGCAAGGAAACCATGAATTACTAGTCGTTCTGCATCTTGCTTCGAAATACCACGACTCATCAAATAGTAAAGTTGAAGTGGGTCTACACGACCTACGGAAGCTGCATGTCCTGCTGTAACATCATCTTCGTCAATCAATAGAATTGGGTTTGCATCCCCACGTGCTTTTTCATTTAACATCAAAACACGCGATTCTTGAACAGCATTTGATTTAGTTGCACCATATTCGATTTTGCCAATTCCGTTAAAAATAGAAGAAGCTTCATCTTTCATAACGCCGTGTTTCAAAATGTATCCTTCGGAGTGTTTGCCCCAATGAATGATTTTAGTCGTGAAGTTTTGCTTTTGTTTCCCGCGACCTACAACAACCATTTTAGTATCGCCATAAGATGCGTCACCCACCAAGTGTGTAACGTTCTCAGAAATTGTATCGCCGTCATTCATCAAACCAAGAGCCCACTCTATTCGTGCATTACGATTAACAATGCCTCGACGGTTAACATACGTTGTACCGCCTTTAGCAAGGACATCTACCGCACCATAAGTAATGCGGGCATTGTCTTCAGCAAATACTTCAGAAACAATGTTTACAAGTCCTGCTGATTCGGGAACAGTTGAAAGATAGTTTTCTACATAAGTTACTGAGCTATTCGCATCCGCCACTACAATTGTGTGGTTGAATAGAGAAGCTTGAGCATCGTCATGTAGGAAAACAACTTGAATTGGTTCAACGATTTCAACATTTTTCGGTACGTATACGAACACTCCACCATTTAACAACGCTGCATGTAAGCTAGCGAGCTTATGCTCGTCCGATTTCACACCGTTTGWCATGAAGTACTTTTGAACAAGATCGCTATGTTCACGTACAGCAGTAAAGATATCTGTAAAAATGACACCTTGTGCTGATAACTCATCAGAAATTTGTAAAAAAGCAGGTGTATTATTTCGTTGAATATAAACGCTTTTTTGATCATCATTTACAATGGCTTTCACTTCTTCCGGTAATTCGGCAAGTGAAGCAAATGGTTTGCTTTCAACAGCGTGAACTGGGAAGTTAGTGAAATTCCATTTATCGATTTTCGTTTTATCTGGTGTTGGCATAGGCAGATTTTCTGCCGCTAATAAAGCTTGTACACGATATTCAGCAAACCAAGACGGTTCTTGCTTCGCCGTTGAATAGGAGCGTACATCTTGTTCGGTTAATGCCAATTTTGTTTCAACCGTCATGTGTATGTCTCCTCCTTACGCTTCTTGACCTACAGTTTCGTCTTCAATTCCTAATTCTTCTTTAATCCAATCGTAACCTTGTGCTTCTAGTTTATGAGCAAGTTCCGCTCCACCAGATTTCACTACACGACCTTGCATCATTACATGTACATGATCAGGCGTGATGTAGTTCAATAAGCGTTGGTAATGAGTGATGATTAAACAACCGAAACCTTCGCCACGCATTTGGTTGATTCCTTTAGAAACAACTTTAAGTGCATCGATATCTAAACCAGAGTCAATCTCGTCAAGAATCGCAAATTTTGGTTGAAGCATCATTAATTGAAGAATTTCGTTACGTTTTTTCTCTCCGCCTGAGAAACCTTCATTTAAATAGCGTTGAGCCATATCTTGGTCCATTTCTAGATATTCCATTTTCGAATCAAGTTCACGGATGAATTTCATGATTGAAATTTCATCACCTTCTTCACGACGTGAGTTGATTGCTGAGCGTAAGAAGTCAGCATTCGTTACACCAGTGATTTCACTTGGGTATTGCATTGCTAAGAAAAGACCCGCTTGAGCGCGCTCATCTACTTCCATTTCCAGTACATCTTCACCGTCTAAAGTGACTGAACCAGAAGTTACTTCATATTTCGGGTGACCCATGATTGCTGAAGCTAAAGTAGATTTACCAGTACCATTTGGTCCCATGATTGCGTGAATTTCGTTTGTATTAAGTGTAAGGTTCAATCCTTTAAGAATCTCCTTACCATCAATGGCAACGTGAAGATCTTGAATAACTAAAGTCGACATTTTATAACCTCCATATTGTATAAATGAACGGAAAAACCCATTCTTAATTTATTATCATTCTAATCTTAACCGAATTATCGACCCCTTGCAAATCTTTTAAACGGCCTATTAATTTATATGAAAATCGTTTAACACAATTGAAATTAACTAATATCAGCACGATTTATCATATACTATCATTCACTGTTTTTCATTTTCAATAAAGCAAATCTAATTGAGAATCGATTTCACTAAGAAACGACAAAAAAAAGCCAATGAACCTAGGCTCACTGACTTTTGCTACTATTTATTATACTTCTCAATGTGCTTGACGCTCTAGACGAGCCGCGATTTGTTGGCCAATTTCATGATCATGTTCACGTTGCATTTCAACCCTAATTCGTATATCGGCGTCATTTTGATAATCAACCAATCCAACTCCATGTGCGCTTCTGAATGCTTGGTCCATACGTTCTGTGTAGGTAAAATCTAGTGATTGGATAGTGAATCATTCCTTTCAAATTTTCAACCTACTGTTGTAAGTTGTAATCCTTCACATTTGTATATATACCCACAGGTCAAACTTTTAAACAAAAACTCTCATAACTTTTGTTTTTGTTTTATAACAAAAGTATGTATCGATTCGTTTTCCACGGACTAACTGGTTAATCTCAGTACGTTGGCTTAGGCCTAACAAGCGGCAAGCGCATATGTACAATTTACAACGAGATTTTTAATCAGCTCAAAATAAAAAAAAGTTCGACCGAATTAACGGAAGAACTTTTTTGGAAAACATCCAACAAATCAAGCTATGATTTGTTTCTTATAAAGAAACTTCATTAAAAATACTTGAACCAACCAAACCGATTTCTTCAAGGACAGCATTTAACTCTTTGTCAGCTTCCTGGAATTTTGCATTTGCTTCATCTAATTGAACTTCGCCTTCAGAAGCTAACGCTTTTGATTTCATTGTGTAAGCTTCTTGAATTTTAGAAAGTGCGCTGTTAATTGCTTCTTGTTGCTTTGTTAAGGTTTTAGGAACTTCCAACGCCTCTACTTTTGCTGATGTATTGTCTGCAGAAGCTTTTGCTGCATCTTTCATCGTTTGAAGATCGGCACCTTCAGGAAGCGTAGCTTCACCCGCTGCATCTTCAAAAGCGTTTAAATCAGCATCAACCTCATTAATTGATTGAGAAATGGATAAATAAAACTTCATCATATCTGCTGCAGGATTAGCTTTTTCTTCAGTCTTTGCTGCTCCGTTTGTTGTTGTTTCCGGCTTTTCTTCTTTATCAGATGAACATGCCGCAAGAACGATTGTAAGTGAAGTAAGTAGTAGTAATAATTTTTTCATCATTGAATCTCCTTTATATGTAGTCAATTTGCATCATTATCCTACCATAACAATATTCCCAATGTAAAGGCTATACAAAATAGTCGGAACACATTGAAAATTATGATTCCAAAGAGCTACTTTCATTAGTTTTTTCACGTGAAAGTCGATTCACGATTAACATGGTGATGCCTCATCTCCATTTATATTTGTTGCCAATTCAAAACTATCCTGTGCTATGTAATGTACAATCATTAATATAATCATCGTTTGGATTAAATCCTAACTCGGTATGACACTCATTTAATTTGGAGTAAAATGAAATTTAATCGGCATTGTCTTGGATTTAATCGGCATCAAATACCATTTAATCGGTCTCACCCAATAATTCCTACAAAAAACAATCTTCAATTTACTGGGTGACTAAGTATCATCTTCCAAGAAATAGAAAAGACGCCGGTTTCCCGGCGTCCATAGGATTACTTTATTTAACTGGAACGACCGAACCGCCCCATTCATCTAAAATGAAATCTTGAATTTCTTTAGATTTCAATACTTCAACTAATGCTTTAATTTCTTTATTTTTTTCATTACCAGCTTTTACAGCAATGATATTTACGTATGGAGATTCTGAGTTTTCAATAGCGATTGAATCTTCCAATGGGTTCAACCCAGCGTCGATTGCGTAGTTTGAGTTGATTAACACCGCATCGCCTTCTTCATTTTCGTACATTTGTACAAGAAGTGCCGCTTCGTATTCTGCATCAAATTCCAAGTTCTTCGGATTGTCTACAATATCTTTTACTTCTGCTGTTGTCTTATCAATGCCTTCTTTTAATGTGATTAGACCCTCAGCTTCCAACATAGATAGGATACGACCATGGTCAGCAACTGAATTACTAATCAGTATCGTTGCTCCTTCAGGAAGTTCATCCAGAGACTTATATTTTTTTGAGTACACACCGATTGGCTCAATATGGATACCGCCAGCATTGGCAAAATCATAGCCATGATCGGCCATTTGAGCTTCGAAGTAAGGAATGTGCTGGAAGTAGTTTGCATCCAAATCGCCATTTTCCAAATCCTCATTCGGTAAAATGTAATCTTGGTAAGTTTCAATTTTAAGTTCAATACCTTTTTCTTCAAGCAACGGTTTTGCTTGTTCCAAAATTTCTGAATGGGGTATGTTAGATGCTCCCACTACAAGTTCTTTACTGTCTCCACCTGATGATGAGCCAGCTCCTCCTCCACATGCCGCTAGAGTGATTGCACTTGCCGATAATAAAATTCCTGCTACAAATTTCTTCATCATTTTCTCTCCCTTTTTTTGTTTATTTGATCGAGCTTTCACCCGAAAGCACCTTAACGTTTGTCTGTTTTTGTTGTGATCGAATCTCCCACCCATTGGATGATAAAGACAATTAGTAAAATGATAATTGTGGAAACAACTGTTACATCTCCCCTACTGCGTTGGAAGCCATCTAAAAATGCGAGTGTTCCAAGACCGCCCGCTCCAATAATTCCTGCCATCGCGGTATAACCTACAAGGGCAATTGCTGTAACGGTCAGTCCTGAGATTAATGCAGGCATGGACTCTGGAAGAAGCACTTTCCAAATGATTGTGGAAGTTTTAGCGCCCATTGAGCGAGCAGCTTCAATTACACCTTTATCTATTTCACGTAATGCAATCAGGACCATGCGGGCATAAAATGGTGCTGCACCTATGATTAGTGCCGGTAATGCAGCATTTGCCCCACGAATCGTACCGAGTAGGAATTTAGTAAACGGAATCAACAAAATAATTAAGATGATAAACGGGATGGATCTGAAAATATTAACGAACGCCCCTGTTAACCAGTACACTATTTTATTTGCCCATAATTGACGAGGGCTAGTTACAAACAGCAAAATTCCAAGTGCAAGTCCGATTATGAAAGTTAAAACGGTAGCCATTGAAGTCATATATAACGTTTCAAGTGTGGCTTCCCACATTTTTTCCCAATCCACATTCGGTAGAAGGTTTTCAATCATGTGAAATCACCTCCGTATGAACATCTTGTCCATGTAAATAATCAATCGCTTGATTGATGGCATTTGAATCGCCATCGATTTGTAAATATAACGTTCCATATGCACCATTTTGAGTTTGTGCGATATTCCCTTGAACGATGTTAACTTCTACTTGATATTGCTTAATTAATCTTGATAGAATCGGTTGCTCCGTTCTATCTCCGACAAAAACTAGTTTCACAAGCTTGCCTGAGGGATATTGCTCTACCAAATGAGCAATCGTCTGGCTGGCTGACTCCGGACCATTTACCTGGGCAACAAAACGTTTCGTAATGGGTTGTTCAGGAGTTTGGAATATTTGAAGTACACTTCCCATTTCAACCACTTTTCCAGCTTCCATGACTGCAACCCGATGACAAATTTTACGGATGACATGCATTTCATGTGTAATCAGGACAATTGTCAAACCCAACCGTTTGTTGATATCTACCAATAGTTCCAATATGGCATCTGTTGTTTCAGGGTCAAGTGCTGATGTCGCTTCATCACATAGCAGCACTTCAGGATTATTGGCAAGGGCACGTGCAATTCCTACCCGTTGCTTTTGACCGCCGGATAATTGGGAAGGGTATGCTTTCTCCCTGCCTGTCAATCCAACTAGTTCGATTAATTCTTTAACTCGTTCTGAACGTTGCGTTTTGCTAATCCCTGCAATTTCTAGTGGGAATGAGATATTTTCCTCGACTGTCCGCGACCATAGTAAGTTGAAATGTTGAAAAATCATGCTTACTTTTTGTCTTGCACTACGAAGATCCTGTCCTGAACTGGACGAGATTTCGTGTCCATTTACAGTGACACTACCTGAAGTAGGTTTTTCCAAGCCATTTAATAATCGGATCAAAGTACTTTTTCCTGCTCCACTGTAACCGATTATGCCAAAAATCTCGCCTTGATCAATCGTCACATTCACGTCATCTACCGCTATGAGTTGTCCATTACCGGTTTCAAACCGTTTTGATAAGTTTTTTAATTGAATCATATTCACTTCACCTCTGAATTTATACACCATTTTATTTGTTTTCTTTATCATGCATTTGCACTGGCTGCATGTTTCGCATGAGTCAAGAAGTTTAAAACCACTTACCTGCACTCAAGCATAACGCGCGCAAATAAACTCTTTCATTTCATTTAATATCAACATCATTTTATTGAAATATCCTAAAAAAATAAAAATCCCTTCCGCAGACAAGCAGAAGGGACTAATGCACAATTATATACGTTAGACCGTTCTCTCATCTTTCAAAGCGAATTCGCTTTGAGTGATTTGGCACCATTTCACAAATTGTGACGGTTGCCGGGCTTCATAGGGCACTTCCCTCAGCCTCTCTTTATAAGAGTTTACGATATTAAGTTTTTAGTTACGAATGATAATGTAACACGTTCAAATGCGAACGTCAATTTTTTTTTTGCAAACGATTATATAGATAGGGAACTGATTGAAAAGCATAAACTTTTTCAACTATTTGACCATTTTCCGCAATGAGTAAACAAGGGACGCTTTGGATTTGATAATCGACCGCTAAACTTTCTACATAGTTCAAGTTTGCTTTCCCTATTTGCAAATCTGGCAAAAGTTCTTCCACAACGTCCATCATTTTTGAGGCAACTTGGCAAGTTCCACACATGGGCGTATATAAATAATAAGCTGCCCTCTTTGCGTTTTGAGAATGATTTTCCCACTCCGCTCGCGTCCATTCTTTCATTGTATTCATCCTTTAGGCAATAAATTCCGCTTTAACATCGATATTCGCTCCGAGCAACACAGTCGCTAGAACTTTCATTGGTGTAGTCGCAACTTCTCGGTAGGCTGGATCAGTATATAAATGAAGTGCTTCGGGAAATTCACGTTTAATGAGCGCACGTAATTTCTCTCCGGACTTATCAGCATCGACAAATACATAAATCTCCAACTGATCGTAGGGGGCTAATATTTCTTCCAATCGCGTGGGGCTGACTGTTCCGTTCGTGCAGATAATTTCAACTGGCTCTGCAATAAGTCGCAGAATCCGCTGTTTATCTGATCGACCTTCTACAATTATGACTTTATCTATTGGCATGGGATCACTCCTGGCTGTACTGACATAAAAGATTGTTTAAAAAGTTTTCTTGAAACGGAGTCCATCAGGTTGCAACTCTTCCCGATCACAACCATTGCCACTCTTTTCAATATCCCGTTTTAAACTCGCTGTTATAATCGACATATGCAAAAAACGCCGAACAAATGTCGGCGTTCAACTAACGATATTACTCTTGTGTCATTTCTTCGTATTGCTCAGCCGTCATTAATGAGTCCACTTCAGACAAATCTGTAGGTTCTACAACGATCATCCATGCATTCTCGTATGGAGATTCATTCACGAATTCAGGACTGTCTTCCAATCCGCTGTTCACTTCAACTACTTTACCACTGATTGGTGCGTATAGCTCAGAAACTGTTTTAACAGATTCAACACTGCCAAATGGTTCGTTCGTTTTGATTTCGTCGCCTACTTGTGGAAGTTCTACGAATACAATATCACCAAGCTCAGATTGAGCGAAGTTAGTGATGCCGATGCGTGCTTTTCCATCTTCAACTTTAACCCATTCGTGTTCCTCAGAGTAGCGTAATTCTTTTGGTGTGCTCATTAATACCCCTCCAAATATGTAATATATTCAACTTCAGTTTGACATAATCTTTCCTTAAAAACAAGAACAGAAAATCAGCTTTTCCAATTCACAGTAAAATCCGACTCCTTAAAACCTACTGTGGCTTTCAAGCCGTCCGTCACAAGGGGTCTCTTAATGAGCATCCCGTCTGAAGCAAGCAATTCATATTGTTCTTCATCTGACATCGTCGGCAGTTTATCTTTTAAACCAAGCTCCCTGTATTTCATTCCACTCGTGTTATAAAACTTCTTAAGCGGCAACCCACTTGTCTCTACGATCTTTTTCAACTCTTCCTTTGAAGGGGGAGTTTCTACAATATGTACATCATGATACGTAAGACCTTCGGCATCCAACCATGCTTTAGCCTTTTTGCAAGTACTACATTTCGGATATCCATAATACGTAATAGCCATCATTAAACCTCCTTATCATCATTTTAACCAGTCTATCAAAAAATAAATCCGAACACCTCATCAGAAGCGTTCGGATTTTTTATTCTACGTTTTTCTTTGCGTCAATCAAATATTTTCACTTGTTTATTTCCAGTTTTGAAGGAAGTTCTCCTTAGGTTCATCGAAGAACCTATCGGTGATTTTTAGTATTAATAGTTTTCTTAAAATACAAACAAGGCGAAGTGGCAGAAGCACTTCGCCTTGTTCAATAATAGGGTCAAATATCGAAATTTTATTAAACTACGTATTTCACAGCGTCAATCAATTTAACCGAAGCTTCACGTTTTTTGGCAATTACATTATAAGGAGTAGAGCGAGTCAATTTACGCAGTGCAGAAAGCATCATGCGTAAGTTATCGCCTTCAACTGCAGCAATCAATGTTTCTTTCGCATCTTTTTCGATACATTCAAAAGCTTCCTGACAGAAGATTTGAGTGTATAGAAGTTTTTGGTTCGCTTTATCAACACCGTCACGCTGGATTGCTTTCTCTGAACGCAGAACAGCTGATTCCATTGCGAATAGATTGTTCACGATGTCCGCAATGTTTGTCAATACTTCTTGTTCAGTTTCAAGTTTTGTACCGTAACGTTGAGCCGCTAAACCTGCAGCTAGCAAGCCGATTTTTTTAGCATTTTGCACCAATACTTTTTCTTGAGCTAATGGTGCATCTTCAATTTCTTCTGGCATCATCATTAACAATTCTGATTGAAGCGCTTGTGCTTTTTGAAGAAGTGGAAGTTCACCTTTCATAGCTTTACGCAAGAACGTACCAGGTACCAGCAAACGATTGATTTCATTTGTGCCTTCGAAAATACGGTTAATGCGGGAGTCACGATAGATGCGCTCTACTTCATACTCTTGCATGAAGCCGTAACCGCCATGCAACTGAACTGCTTCATCCGCAATATAATCCAATACTTCTGTGCCGAACACTTTGTTGATTGAACATTCAATAGCATATTCCGCAATAGAAGCAGCAATAGCTTTGCCATCTTTTTGCTCTTCAGGACTCAATTGACTCATGCGGTCTTCAAAATAACCAACCGTACGATAAATCAAACTTTCCGAAGCATATAATTTGGATGCCATTGTTGAAAGCTTTTCTTTTGTTAAGTTGAAAGAAGAAATCGGTGTTTYAAATTGTTGACGTTGGTTCGAATAGGCAACAGCCAATTCAAAAGCACGTTTGGATGCACCAACTGTACCCACTCCCAATTTGTAACGACCAATATTCAAGATATTGAATGCAATAACGTGGCCACGGCCAACTTCCCCAAGTAAGTTTTCAACCGGCACTTGTGCATCCTGTAAAATTAAAGTACGTGTCGAAGAAGATTTAATCCCCATTTTCTTCTCTTCCGCGCCTACTGAAACGCCTGAGAATTCACGTTCTACGATGAAAGCAGAGAATTGTTCTCCGTCAATTTTTGCATACACAACAAATACATCCGCAAAACCAGCGTTTGTAATCCATTGTTTCTCTCCATTTAATACATAGTGCGTACCTTCTGCATTTAACTTGGCAGAAGTTTTAGCACCTAAAGCATCCGAACCTGAACCTGGCTCTGTTAGCGCGTAAGCGGCAATTAGTTCGCCAGTGGCGAGTTTAGGCAAATATTTTTGTTTTTGTTCTTCATWCCCAAAAAGTACAATTGGTAATGATCCAATTCCAACGTGTGCACCGTGAGTAATGGAGAAACCACCTGCACGCGACATTTTCTCTGCAATTAGTGCAGATGAAACTTTATCCAATGCCAGACCGCCGTATTCTTCAGGCACGTCTGCACCTAGTAAACCTAAGTCACCAGCTGATTTTAATAGTCTTACAGAATGCTCAAACTCATGATGTTCCAAGTTTTCAATGACTGGCACCACTTCATGTGTAACATAATCCTCTGTTGTTTTAGCAATCATTTTATGTTCATCTGTAAAGTCTTCCGGTGTAAAGACGCGATCAAGTGCTACATCTTCCACTAAAAAGCTTCCGCCTTTAATTACATTTGCAATCGTCTTCGTCATTTTGTTTCCCTCCTATTTTTTCAATAATTCTATTAAAGAATCTCAAATACGCCAGCTGCACCCATGCCTCCGCCGATACACATCGTGACAACGCCAAATTGCTTGCCTTGACGTTTTAATTCATGAATCATTTTCAGCGTTAAAATCGAACCTGTAGCACCAAGTGGATGTCCAAGTGCTATGGCACCACCATTGACATTCACTTTATTGATGTCGATTCCTAAATGACGAATTACTTGAATCGATTGCGATGCGAATGCTTCGTTCAATTCCCATAAATCAATGTCTTCAATTGAAAGACCCGCTAGCTTCAACGCTTTTGGAATCGCTACAATCGGTCCAATTCCCATGACTTCTGGTGGAACCCCGCCAACCGCAAATGATCGGAATTTAGCTAGTGGTTTTAGTCCTTGCGTTTCAGCTACTTCACGATCCATGACAAGCACTGCACCTGCACCATCAGAAGTTTGAGATGCATTTCCTGCAGTTACAGTCCCACGTGCGTTGAATACCGGACGAAGTTTTGCCAGAGTCTCCATGTTCGTCCCAACACGAACGCCTTCATCCATTTCGAACATGATTTTCTTTTCTTGTGGTTTGTTATTTTCATCAATATATCTTTTCAGAATTTCTACTGGTACAATTTCTGTTTTGTATTTACCTGCCGCGATGGCTGCAGCTGCAAGCTCATGTGAGCGTACAGCAAAAGCATCCTGGTCTTCGCGGGTAATGCCAAACTTCATTGCCACTTGTTCAGCAGTATGCCCCATCCCCATATAGTATTGAGGTGCTGTTTCTGCAAGTGTTGCGTTAGGACGAATTGTATTTCCCATCATCGGAACCATACTCATCGATTCAACACCACCTGCAATGATTGCTTCAGAGTGACCAAGCATAATGCGTTCTGCTGCATAAGCGATTGATTGCAGACCTGAAGAACAGAAGCGGTTGATAGTAATCGCTGGTGTTGTATCTGAAAGTCCTGCCAGTGCACCTATATTACGGGCAACGTTCATCCCCTGTTCCGCTTCAGGCATTGCACAGCCTAAAATCAAATCGTCAATCGGACCATCATAACCGCCCGCTCTTTTTAACGTTTCTTTTACAACCAATGCACCAAAGTCATCTGGTCTCACTGTTGCAAGGGAGCCTTTTTTCGCTTTCCCTACAGGTGTTCTGGCACCTGCTACAATAACTGCTTCGCGCATAAGTTCTCCTCCTCATTGCCGCTTCGTACGCTTAGTTACGAAGTGGCTTTCCTTTCACTAACATGTGCTGCATTCTCGCTTGAGATTTTGGTTCAGCTACTAAACTTAAAAATGCTTCACGTTCTAAATCGAGCAAATATTGTTCATCGACCAAAGTACCGTAAGGCACTTTTCCTCCTGCTAGCACGTAGGCTAATTTCTTCGCAATTTTTAAATCATGATCGCTGATGAAACCTGAAAGGAACATTCCTTCAGCTCCAAGTAACAGCGTTGCATATCCTGACTCGCCGGTTACCGGTACTTTTTTACGAAGAGGTGCTTTGTAGTTGTTTTCATATAGCGAAAGTGCAACTTGTTTCGCATCATAGATTAAGTGATCAGCATTTACACTGATACCGTCTGCAAAGTTCAGGAAGTTATTTTCACGTGCTTCTTCGGCAGATGTCGATACTTTTGCCATGGCAATTGTTTCAAACACTTTGTTTGCCACGTACTGATAATCGACATGAACACCCGTTGGTAAGCCTTTTTAGTGTTTCATAT
>NZ_JBFUJC010000050.1:0-12885 GCF_056401595.1 Paenisporosarcina sp. P4_E4_2
GTGTTTATACGTTTAGATTACCGAAATTTGTAAGTGGGTTTGTAAGAATGTGTTTAGGTTGGATGAATACCGAGGAAAAACCGAAGAAGAGGAACGAAAAAATGCCAGACTGACTTTTGTCAGTCTGGCATTACTTATGGGCGCGAAGATTAAACGCGCTCAACTTTTCCAGATTTCAATGCTCTCGCAGAAACCCATACACGTTTTGGTTTGCCGTCTACAAGAATACGAACTTTTTGTAGGTTAGCTCCCCAAGTACGTTTTGTTGAGTTCATTGCGTGAGAACGAGYGTTACCAGCACGAGCTTTGCGCCCTGAAATTACACATACTTTTGGCATACTATTTTCCTCCTCAAAAAAGAAGCTGAAAGATTTTTTTCAGTTCGATATTTCACATACTTTAATAATTTAACATATAGTAAATTTCTTTGCAACAAGTTTTCACCCCTCTTTCAAGAAAAAAGCCTTTACAGACAAATGCAGGAGATGTTAACGTTTTCTTTTATTAAAGGACTTTGTGTAGTACAATAATGGGTAGTCAAAAAGGACTTATAAGGAGGCATACTCTATGTCAATTGAGTTAAAAAACGAATTCGGTCAAATTGATATTTCAAATGACGTCGTTGCCCAAATTGCAGGTGGAGCAGCTATTGAGTGTTATGGAATTGTAGGAATGGCTACTAAACACCAAATTCGAGATGGTTTAACGGATATTTTACGTAAAGAAAATTTTGCTAAAGGTGTACTTGTACGCCAAAATGGCGAGGATCTTCACATAGATATGTACATCATCATCAGCTACGGCACTAAAGTGTCAGAAGTAGCTTATCAAGTTCAATCGAAAGTTAAATACACATTAAATAAGACATTAGGACTAGCAGTGAAATCAGTAAATATTTACGTTCAAGGAGTTCGTGTTACGAACCCATAAGAGGAGGAAGTAGGATATGAAGTCTTTAGACGGAATTCAATTTGCAGAAATGGTGAAAATGGGTGCCCATCATCTATTTCAGAATGCAGATTATGTGGATGCGCTAAACGTCTTTCCTGTTCCCGATGGTGACACGGGAACGAACATGAACTTATCCATGTCTTCTGGAGCAAAAGAAACAGAAGCACATGCAGTTGCTCATATTGGAAAAACAGCACAAGCACTATCAAAAGGATTGTTAATGGGGGCTCGTGGGAACTCGGGCGTTATTTTATCCCAACTTTTCCGTGGATTCGGAAAAGATGTTGAAACTAAATCATCTTTGACGGCAAAAGAGTTTGCCCACGCATTCCAACATGGTGTGGATATGGCTTATAAAGCAGTCATGAAACCAGTGGAAGGAACTATTTTGACCGTAGCAAAAGATTCTGCTAAAAAAGCGGTTGAAGTTGCAGAACATGAAGACGATGTCATTGTTGTGATGGACGAGTTGCTTAAAGAAGCAAAAGCGTCTTTGGCACGTACGCCTGATTTACTTCCGGTATTAAAGGAAGTTGGTGTAGTTGATTCTGGTGGACAAGGTCTTGTGTTCGTTTATGAAGGTTTCATTGCTTCGATGAAAGGCGAGAAATTACCTGAGAAGACCTCTGCTTATTCAATGGATGATCTTGTAAGTGCGGAACATCATAAAAATGTTCAGGGCTTCATGGATACATCGGACATTGAATTTGGATACTGTACGGAATTCATGGTGAAATTCATGCCAGAAAAAGTAGCAGAACATCCTTTCAATGAAAATGACTTCCGCGAAGGTTTGAGTCAATTCGGTGATTCATTGCTGGTTATTTCGGATGACGAGATTGCAAAGGTACATATCCACTCTGAACAACCTGGTAATTGTTTAAGCTATGGTCAGAAATATGGCGATCTTATAAAAATCAAGATTGAAAACATGCGTCAGCAGCATGCTGAAATTGTTGGAGATGATTACAAAAAAGATCAACCGACTGCCGCTCCTGCAAAAAAACATCCGTATGCAGTGGTTACCGTTGCGATGGGTGAAGGAATTTCCGAACTTCTGAAAAGTGTAGGTGCAAGTGCAGTCATTGAGGGCGGTCAAACAATGAACCCTTCTACGGAAGATATCGTCAAAGCGATTGAAGCTGTTGGCGCTGAAAGAGTTCTTATTTTGCCGAATAACAAAAATATAATCATGGCAGCTGAGCAAGCTGCAGAAGTGATGGGTATTGAAGCAGCAGTAGTACCAACAAAATCTGTTCCTCAAGGAATGGCGGCATTGTTAGCATTCAATCCGGAAGCTTCTGTTGAAGACAACAAAGCAACAATGACTGAAGCTTTTGCACACGTCAAAACAGGACAAGTAACGTTTGCGGTTCGTGATACTTCCATCGATGGTGTTGAAATCCAGAAGGATGACTTCATGGCGATTTCAGAAGGGAAGATTATTCTTGCCACACCTTCACTCGAAGAAGTTTCTCAAACACTTCTCAACAATATGGTTGATGAAGATGCAGAAATCATTACCATCATTTACGGCGAAGACGTTACGGAAGTCGATGCCAACGAGTTGGCTGCATTTGTAGAAGAGAAATTCTCTCATGCAGATGTGGAAGTTTATAATGGGAAACAACCGTTATATCCATACATCATCTCAGTAGAATAATACACAAAAGCAGTGAATCAATTCGGTTCACTGCTTTTTTTACAATGCTCTGTTAAACTAGATTGTTGATTTCCGATACGAGAGGACGCTGTGTGCAGTTCGTGAGCCTTCTCACGCGAAAAAATCTGTGCTCCTGTTTCTGTTTCTGTTTCTGCATCGCTTCGCTAGCTTCGAAACATGGAGGTGCGTTGCATCGCTTCTCTATCTTCGTCGCAAACGAATTGTACAAAAGCAATTTTGCACAATTCATTCACTGTGGGTTCTTACCTGGACATGCTTAACCCGCTGGAAAGATATTGGACGAATGGCCAATATCTTTCCGACGAGTAACCGCAGGATCCAAAAGAGCGAAGACTACTGAGGGATAGCGAGACAGTCGAGACCCCGCAACAGCGAACATAGGAACGAAGAATAAGTACGCACATCGTGTTGCAACGCCTTCGTGACCAACATCCTGTTGGCCTGAGGAGTCTTGACGCTCGCCCTAAGAAAGCGTAGCTATTTTGCGGAATATCAACAGCAATATTTAACATGGCTTGACACATAAATGTAAGCGGATTCTATTACTTTTGTTTAATGTGCACTTATATTGTAAACTGTTAGTAGAAATTCGAAACAAAGGGGTTAGTAAAATGAAGTTTAAATCAGTCTTTGATATTATTGGTCCAGTCATGATTGGCCCTTCATCTTCACATACAGCAGGTGCAGCAAGAATTGGTCTGGTGACCCGCGAATTATTTGGCAGACAGCCAAAGTGGGCAACAATTTATTTATATGGCTCTTTTGCCGAAACATACAAAGGGCACGGGACAGACATTGCCATTGTTGGGGGATTACTAGGTTTTGACACGTTTGATGAACGCATCAAGACTTCGTTTGAGCTGGCAAAAGATATTGGCATGACATTTGAATTCATCCCAGAAAGCGGTCATACTGAGCATCCCAATACAGCACGTATTGTCATTGGCGACGATTCAGGTGAAATGGAACTAATCGGCATTTCCATTGGTGGCGGAAAAATCGAAATCAGTGAATTAAATGGTTTCCCGCTTCGATTATCAGGAAATCATTCTGCAATATTAGTTGTACATGATGATAAACCAGGGAGTATTGCAAAAGTAGCAAGCTGTCTGGCGGAACAAAATATCAATATTGGACATATGGAAGTGTCTAGAAAAGAGCAAGGTCAGAGGGCGTTAATGGTTATTGAAGTGGATGAGCCAATCGAAGATCATGTGTTATTGCAAATCTCAAAATTGCCTTATATCACACAAGTAACGAAAATTGCAGATTAAAGGAGTTATATAAATGAATGTTCTATTTCGTAATGTAAAAGAATTGGTCGCTTTGGCTAACAGTGAAAATAAATTGATTTCTGAGTTGATGATTGAGCAGGAAATGTTGGTTACACGAAGAAGCCGTGAAGACATCATGAATCAAATGGACCGCAACTTGACGGTCATGGAAGAAGCAGTTGAAAAAGGATTGAAAGGCGTTCAATCCACTTCAGGTTTAACTGGAGGAGACGCAGTGCTACTTCAAAATTACATGAAAAAAGGCAAAACGCTTTCTGGCACATTGTTGATTGATGCAGTTAGTAAAGCTGTAGCAACTAACGAAGTAAATGCGGCTATGGGGACGATTTGTGCAACACCGACTGCAGGTTCAGCAGGCGTAGTGCCTGGTACTTTATTCGCTGTGCAAAATCAATTGAATCCTACACGTGAAGAAATGATACGTTACTTGTTCACTTCAGGAGCTTTTGGATTCGTGGTAGCTAACAATGCATCCATTTCAGGAGCTGCTGGAGGATGTCAGGCGGAAGTAGGATCAGCAGCGGCGATGGCAGCGGCAGCGATTGTTGAAATGTCCGGCGGTACTCCACAGCAATGTTCGGAAGCTTTTGCGATAACGATGAAGAATATGTTGGGTCTAGTTTGTGATCCTGTTGCGGGATTAGTAGAAGTTCCATGTGTTAAACGCAATGCGATGGGAGCTGCAAACGCATTGGTTGCTGCAGATATGGCTCTAGCAGGCGTGACTAGYCGTATTCCTTGTGATGAAGTTATTGATGCCATGTTTAAAATTGGTCAAACAATGCCAACTGCATTAAAAGAAACTGCGCAGGGCGGTTTAGCTGCGACACCTACAGGAAAAGCACTAGCAGAAAGAATCTTTGGTGCTGAATTTGTAAAAGGTGTCTGATAAAGCACTTCAGGCAGTCAGTAGTTTAAAAGGTATTGGTGGCGAAACAGAAAAAACACTGAATGACATGGGCATTGTTACTTTACTGGATTTAGTCATGACATTTCCATATCGTCATGAAGATTTTCGTTTAAAAAACATAGCAGAAACACCACATAATGAACGGATAACAGTGGAGGGAAGGGTCGAAAGTGAACCTTCCGTTCTTTTTTTAGGGAAAAACAAATCTCGTATGCAAATTAGACTGCTCGTAGGACCACATTTAATTAAAGTGGTCTTTTTTAATCAGGCATACTTGAAGAATAAAATAACCAGCGGTCAAATCATAACGGTAACGGGTAAATGGGATCGAGGTCGTCAGGCGATCAGCGTATCCAATTTTTCGCCAGGACCCAAAACGGACAATGTGGATTTTGAGCCCATGTATAGCCTGAAAGGATCTCTTCATCAAAAAACTTTCCGTAAATTTATGCATCAGGCTTTGCAGGAAGTGGCAAACGATTTAGAAGAATGTCTGCCACATAGCTTAAGAGAAACTTATAAACTTTTACCAGTGCATGAAGCGCTGGAAGGGATACACTTCCCGAAATCTGCTGAACATGTGAAACAGGCACGCAGACGATTTGTTTATGAAGAATTATTGCAGTTCCAATTGAAAATGCAAGCGATAAAAAAAGCGCGTAAAGAACAAAATAAAGGGCTCTCCATTGCCTATGATGTCCAGAAATTAAAAGACTTAATTTCTGCACTTCCTTACGAACTGACGAATGCTCAAAAGCGGGTAGTCAATGAAATATGTAAAGATTTAAAAGAGCCACACCGTATGAACCGCTTGCTTCAAGGTGATGTTGGTTCGGGTAAAACGGTTGTTGCTGCGATTGGTTTATATGCAGTGATTACCGCAGGCTACCAAGGCGCCTTGATGGCTCCAACGGAAATTTTAGCAGAGCAACATGCCGCGTCACTCCATGATTGGTTGTCACCTCTGGGGATACGTATGGCACTATTAACCGGTTCAACCAAAATAAAAGCGAGAAGAATTTTACTGGAGCAACTTCAAAATGGGGAGATTGACTTGCTCATAGGAACACACGCACTTATTCAGCCGGACGTAGAATTTAAGAAACTTGGTCTCGTCATTACCGATGAACAACATAGATTCGGTGTGGAACAGCGTAGGGTGCTGCGGGACAAAGGAATGAACCCGGATGTATTATTCATGACGGCAACACCGATTCCCCGCACGCTGGCGATTACAGCTTTTGGTGAAATGGATGTATCCATTATTGATGAAATGCCAGCTGGGCGAAAAGAGATTGAAACGCATTGGGTTAAAAAGGAGCTTTTTGATCAAATCATTAAACGCATGGTGATAGAGCTTAAAGCTGGTAGACAAGCCTACGTCATTTGTCCACTCATTGAAGAATCGGATAAACTGGATGTGCAGAATGCGGTGGAAGTGTACGAACAATTGTCTTCCATTTTCCATCAGAAATATAAGGTAGGTCTGATGCATGGCCGTTTGCATTCCAGTGAAAAAGATGAAGTCATGCGGGCATTCAGTGATGGGGAAGTTCAAGTTCTCGTATCCACTACGGTAGTTGAAGTAGGGGTGAATGTACCAAATGCGACGTTTATGGTTATTTATGATGCAGAACGTTTTGGTTTGGCCCAACTTCATCAGCTTCGCGGTCGTGTAGGGCGTGGCTCTGAACAGTCCTATTGTATTTTATTGGCTGATCCGAAATCCGAGGAAGGTAAAGAACGAATGACGTCGATGACAGAAACCAATGATGGATTCAAACTTGCTGAAAAAGATCTGGAACTTCGTGGAGCAGGTGATTTTTTCGGTCGGAAACAAAGCGGGATGCCAGAGTTCAAGATGGCAGACCTCGTCCATGACTACCGTGCACTAGAAACTGCAAGACAAGACGCTGAAAGATTTATTTCCTCAGATGAATTTTGGACAAGTGATGAGACAAAGTGTTTGCGGAACTACTTGGAACAATCTGGTGCAATGGATGGAGAACGGATTGATTAATTAAGCTCTGTTAAATGGTATGGTTGTTTATCGTCCATTTGCGCTTGCCGCACGTATAGCATGCCAACATGTATGAAAACCACATACTTGCGGCTTGCTATGCGCAAAAGCCATTAATTATTAGCGTGGTGACTCGAGTCGAACTACATTGTACGCAAAAAATCGCACAGGAGCATTTTCCTGTGCGATTTCTCCATGTTGAATAGTCGAACCATTCAAATGGTATTTATTTTAAAACCAAAAAATCAACGCTACAATAATTATTAGTGGAAGTAAGGCGCTATACATCAATCCAAGTTTAGTTATACTTTTTTCACTACTATAAACAGCGTCTCTTTCTTTTGTAACTAAAAGTGTACTTACCAGAGCGATCACCAAAATTATGGAAACGATAATTAATAAAATGAGAATGTTCATATTTCCTCCTTGAATGTCATCTTTATCGTAAACCTTGTTTAGAATATATCCTTACATTCAAACATTGAAATGATTACATATGATATAAAAAATGTATTTCTACTTTTCCTACTGCCCTATCGCATATAATTATAAAGGATTTACTAAATTTATGACCATCCATTTCGGTATTAATTATACCATCCACTTTTGTGCTATTTTCAAAAATAAATTACTCTTGAACCACTTGCAAGGCTTCTGCAAATCGTTTTATTCCTTCATGTATATTTCCTTCATTTTCTCTAGCAAATGTAAAACGGACATATCCTTTTTCTGAACCCATTGTTGTTCCAGGAACAAATATAATCCCTCTTTTTATGGATTCTTCCAGCAGTTTCATTTCATTATATTCTATATTCAGCTTGCACCAGATATGAATGCCTCCTTCGGGAGCATGAAAATCGACTTGTTTCCCAAGAAAAAATTCAAGGCTTTTGGCTATTTGATCTCTTCGCTTTTTCAACTGCATGTTTAACCTTTTTATATGTGCAGGAAAGTCTTCTGACTCCAGGAAATCATTTGCAATCCATTGAGTGAAACTCGAATGTCCAAAATCAATCTGCTGCTTCGCATCTGTCAATCGTTCAATCACCGCTTTTGGACCTATGATCCAGCCAATCCTCAATCCGGAAGCCACGATTTTTGATAATGAACTTATATACAGGACATTCCCTTGGGTGTCCATCGACTTTAAGGTGGTGACTTCATCACCCCTAAAGGAAGATAAACTGTATGGATCATCTTCCACAATAGGAATTCCGTACTTAGATGATATGTCCAAAACAGCTTTTCTTCTACTCTGGGATAAAAAAGTTCCAGTTGGATTTTGGAAAGCAGGATTCAAGAAAATCATTCTGATTTTATGCTTTTTATATAAGGATACTAAGTCATCCGGATTAATTCCTTCCGTGTCCATGGGCAAATAATAGGTCCTGATACCTGCAGATTTGAATATAGGGAGACTGTAAGAGTACGATGGATTCTCTATAGCTACTGCATCACCCGGCTTTAATAGGCATTGGATGACTAAATGCAAAGCCTGCTGTGCACCAGAGGTAATAAGGATTGAGGACGGATCAGTTCCCTCCATTTTCCTTTGATGAATCACATGTTTTGCAATTGTATTTCTTAATATCACATTCCCTTGAGGGTGATCATAGCCCAAGCTTCCGAAAAATGATCTGTTTGATGCAATGCTTCTCAGTGTGGCCTGTGGGAAGAGGTCTTCCGACAATTCTCCACTGGCTAAATTGATCAATTTATGATCAGCCACTTCTTTTCGGATTTTTTGGGTTACGGCTAAATTAGGCAATATAGAGCCAGCCTCAATATATCGATTCCAACTCGGAATCCGTTTCTTCGTAATCCCCCATATGTCTTTATTTATTGTTGTACCGCTTCCTCTTTTTCTTTGGATAAGCCCATTGGATTCCAATTCGTCGTATGCAGACACAACTGTACTGCGGTTAATGTTATATTCCTTAGCCAAGAACCTTTCCGACGGAAGTGGTTCATCATGCGGAAAAGTTCCATCCGCAATTCCGGCTTCGATATATTCCGAAAGCTGTTTATAAATCGCTTTTTTGGCATTTCTATCAGGCATCCAGTTCATTTTTCACATTCCCCTTTAGTACGTTTATCAATGCAGTTGATCGTGTGTTTTATTGGTTTAGTTACGATTTCTTTTGCTTGTCTCTATTATGGCACCAATTCCACCAAGAGAAAAATTAAACGCTACGCATCAATTAGTCTGTGAAATATTCTTTAACTTTTTCTTTTCTTAGATGGCCCGAAAAAATTGCTCGCCTTTGAAAAATGTACTCTTTTGATGCTCCATTTGAAGTATGAACTTTCATAGAATCCTTGCATTCTTTTTGTTGTATTAATATACTGATATTAGTACCAAGTGCTAATATCGGATGGTGACCATATGAAACGCTCAAAAAAAGAACGTCAACAACTGTTAATAGATACGATAAAAAATAATCCCTTCATCACGGATGAAGAGCTGGCAGGCCAGTTTAGCGTAAGTGTCCAGACAATACGATTGGATCGATTGGAATTATCAATTCCCGAGTTACGCGAGCGCATAAAACATGTCGCTTCGAAATCTTTTGAAGATGAGGTACGTTCATTGCCGTTAAATGAAGTAATCGGTGAAATGGTAGACATTGAGTTGGATGTCCGAGCAATTTCATTGTTTGACGTCAAAACGGAACATGTATTCAAACGAAATCGAATCGCACGTGGGCATCATTTATTCGCTCAGGCCAATTCTTTGGCGGTGGCTGTCATTAATGATGAGTTAGCGTTGACTGTGAAATCGAATTTGTCTTTTGTTAAACCAGTCAAACTTGGAGATCGCGTTATTGCAAAAGCAGCAGTGACAAAAAAAGATCAAGATAAAAATCGCACATTTGTCGAAGTCACTTCAACTGTCGAAAATGAAATTGTTTTTGAAGGACATTTTGAAATGTATCGCACAAATGAGCATGGTAAAGGTGATGTATCATGAGAATCGCAGTAGACGCAATGGGTGGAGACCACGCACCTAAAGAAATCGTGGAAGGTGTTTTAAAAGCACTGGAGCAATTCGAAGATATCCATATTCTTTTATACGGTCATGAAGAAAAGGTGAAACCGTTTCTTTCAACTCATGAACGGTTAACACTTATACATACAGAAGAAAAAATAGAAGCAGACGATGAACCTGTAAGAGCGATTCGTCGAAAAAAAGATGCTTCGATGGTTCGCATGGCGGAAGCCGTGAAAAACGGAGAAGCCAATGCGTGTGTATCTGCTGGTAACACGGGAGCATTAATGGCTGCTGGACTTTTCATCGTAGGTCGAATTGAAGGAATTGAGCGCCCTGCGCTTGCTCCAACATTGCCGACAATCGATGGACAAGGATTTGTTATGCTTGATTTGGGAGCAAATTCTGATGCGAAGCCTGAGCATTTGGTTCAGTTCGGTATTATGGGGAGTATTTATGCGGCAAAAGTACGTGGGATCGAATCACCACGAGTTGGATTGTTGAACATTGGGACGGAAGAAACAAAAGGAAATGAATTAACGAAGGCTGCTTTTAGTCAATTACAACAAGCACCGATTAACTTCGTTGGGAACGTGGAATCACGAGATTTACTGATGAATGTCGCTGATGTTGTTGTGACGGATGGTTTTACAGGTAACATGGTATTGAAGACAATAGAAGGAACTGCAGCTAGCTTTTTCAGTATGTTAAAGGGAGTATTTGGCGCTTCTACGAAATCAAAAATATCCGCTTATCTTGTCAAAGATGATTTACGTGGTCTAAAAAACAAAATGGATTATACCGAATACGGAGGCGCTGCATTATTTGGTCTGAAAGCACCTGTCATCAAAGCACATGGGTCTTCCAATGCCAATGCCATAATGAACGCAATCCGCCAGGCACGTACAATGGTTGAATTTGATGTGTGTGGCACAATCCATTCAACTATTGAAGGAGGTAAAACTAAATGACAAAAATTGCATTTATTTTTCCAGGACAAGGATCTCAAGCGATTGGCATGGGGAATGAATTGGTTCAGACCAATACAGGTAACAAGGCGTTTTATGATAAAGCCGATGAGCAATTGGGATTCGCCCTTTCAACGCTGATGTTGGAAGGACCGGTTGAAGAATTGACGTACACTTATAATGCACAGCCTGCACTTTTGACAACAAGCACAATGGTGTCTGAACTTCTGCAAGCTGCTGGTTTAAAACCAGATTACACAATAGGTCATAGTCTTGGAGAATATTCAGCACTTGTTGCATCAGGCGTTATGTCTTTTGAAGACGGTGTGAAAATTGTCCATCAACGTGGATTATTCATGAATGAAGCGGTACCTGCTGGACTAGGGGCTATGGCTGCCATTCTCAGTATGGAAGCTGATGCTCTAAAAATGGTAACGGATCAAGTGACAGCTGAGGGTGAAGTTGTCCAACTCGCAAACTTGAATTGTCCTGGCCAAATCGTCATATCAGGAACAAAAGCCGGCGTTGAAAAAGCCTGCCTGCAAGCAAAAGAAGCTGGGGCTAAACGAGCAATTCCACTGGTTGTCAGCGGACCGTTCCACTCTGAGCTTATGAGACCTGCAGCATCGAAACTGGAGAATGCATTAAATGAACTGGACATGCATAATACAGATGTTCCTGTCATTTCAAATGTTACTGCAGGACCTGTAACATCGGCTGAGGAAATGAAACAGCTACTGGTTGAACAACTTTATTCGCCTGTACGTTTCGAAGAATCAATCCGTGCATTATTGGAATTAGGCGTAAACACATTCATTGAATGTGGACCTGGTAAAGTTCTGAGTGGATTAGTGAAAAAAATTGATCGATCGGCAGTCGTTTATGCAGCTTATGATAACGAAACTGTTGAGCAAGTAATTGAGGCAGCAAAGGAGTGGGCGTAATGGGGAAATTAATGGGAAAAACGGCAATCGTCACTGGAGCTTCACGAGGAATTGGTGCTGAAATCGCAAAGTATTTGGCTAAAGAAGGGGCACGCATTGCTGTGAACTACAGCGGCAGCCAAGCAAAAGCTGAAGAAGTTGTGAATGACATACTTGCAAATGGTGGAGAAGCTTTCGCCATTCAGGCAAGTGTCAGCGATGCAGAAAGTGTATCTGCAATGATTGCTGAAACAATGAGCCGTTATGGCAGTATCGATATTTTAGTCAACAATGCTGGGATTACACGCGACAATCTATTAATGCGTATGAAAGAAAATGAGTGGGACGACGTGATCAACACAAATCTAAAAGGTGTATTTTTGTGTACGAAAGCCGTTACTCGTCAAATGATGAAGCAACGTGCTGGCAGAATCGTCAATATTGCATCGATTGTCGGCGTTTCAGGTAATGCGGGTCAAGCTAACTACGTAGCAGCCAAAGCGGGTGTTATTGGTTTAACGAAAACAACTGCGAAAGAATTAGCTAGTCGTAACATTAATGTCAACGCTATTGCACCAGGATTCATCACTACTGATATGACAGACGAACTGTCCGAAGAAGTGAAATCGCAAATGCTGACTCAAATTCCGTTGGCGAAGCTAGGCAATCCTGAAGATGTAGCAAAAGCAGTTGTATTTTTGGCTTCCGATGATTCGAACTACATTACAGGTCAAACGCTTCATGTCGATGGCGGTATGATAATGTAATTATCCTCTATGAAGTAAGCGTGGTTTTTTGTATAATCATTGAGGGGAGGTGACTTTAGTGGCAACAGTAGTAGAGCGCGTAACAAAAGTAATCGTAGATCGTTTAGGTGTAGACGAGAGCGAAGTGAAAATGGAAGCTTCTTTCCGTGATGATTTAGGTGCTGACTCTCTAGATGTAGTTGAACTTGTAATGGAATTGGAAGATGAGTTCGACATGGAGATTTCAGATGAAGATGCTGAACAGATCAGTACTGTAGGAAATGCAGTTACTTATATCGAAAGCAAACAAGGATAAGCAATTATTCACTTGCGAGACGCGATAGACATTCTTTAAGAATGGTCTATCGCGTCTCTATTTCTTTTTGCACATTACAGGAC
>NZ_JBFUJC010000051.1:0-12874 GCF_056401595.1 Paenisporosarcina sp. P4_E4_2
CAATTGTTTCAAATGTCATGTTTGATGAAGAAGAACCAACGGCGCAGTTCTCCATGCAATGGACAGCACTGGAGCCCACGCGGGAACTACAAGCCGTGCTGAATATGAACAAGGCTTCTAATTGGGATGAGTTCGAAACGGCATTGGAGGATTTTCATGCTCCCGCACAAAACTTTGTTTTTGCAGGAAAAGATGGAACCATTGCGTACAAAGCGAATGGTCGTATTCCGATTAGAAAATCGGGGGATGCCCAGTTGCCAGTACCAGGTGATTCCGAGGAATACGGGTGGCAAGGGTACGTTCCGTATGATGAACTACCGACTGTTGTGAATCCTGATGAAGGGTATATCGCAACTGCAAATAATCAAGTGGTAGACAATTCGTATCCTTATCACATTACCGACTTTTGGGCTCAATCCTACCGCTATGAACGGATTGCGGAAGTATTGGAAGAAGGCGATGATTTCACGAAGGAAGATATGATGGCACTTCAAATGGATCAACATAATCTACAGGCACGAGAGTTCTTAAAAGAGATGGTTGCATCCGTTGAAAATATGGATAAAGAAAATAAATATGATGATATAACGGATATGTTAAAAAAATGGGATCAAGTGGACTCAGTTGATGCTGCTGCACCTCTCGTTTTCCATAAATGGATCAAACAGTTGCCTGCCACTCTATTCAAGGATCAAATGCCAAAAGATATTTACGATTTATTGGCAGGGAAAGGCAATATTACGGATGCCATGATGCGTGAAAGTTTCCAAAATCAAGAAGGGGCATGGGTGAAGGAGCAAGGAGGGGTGGATAAGTGGATGATGGATTCATTTGAAACGGCCGTCACTTCTATTACGGAGGAGTTTGGCAAAAACTCGGATGACTGGAAGTGGGGAGATTACCACCAACTCACATTTGACCATCCATTAGCAGGTGCGTCACCAATTTTTGCTTATTTCTTGAATCCATCACATGTGCCGATTGGTGGTTCCAATATTACGGTTCAAGCTGCAGGGTTTGCTGCAGATGGCTCGGTTGATCACGGGGCTTCTTGGCGTTTTGTAGCAGATATGAAGGACCTATCAAGTGCCCATCACATCGTAGGGCCTGGTCAAAGCGGTCATATGAAATCAAAATGGTTCCATAATCAAAGTGAATGACTGGGCTGAAGGAGATTATCATGAAACGATGGTAAATGGTGACATACAAGATTCCCATACGTTAACATTAAAACCATAAGAGGGTATGTTAGGGCGTGTTAATCGTATGAAGGAATTTTTATTAGTGGGCATCGGTGGAATGATTGGTGCATTATTGCGCTATAGCGTGATGTTGACAACGCCAGATACGCTTGTTTTATGGATAGTAAATCCAATCGGTAGTTTCGTTTTGGGATGGTTGACAAGACGTGCTGCCACTACCGGAAAAACCGCTTCCGTTTTATGGACAACAGGAGTTCTCGGTTCATTTACTACATTTTCAACTTTTTCTGCGGAATGGCTAGATCTAATGCAAAATCATTTTGTGTTGGCAATGGCTTATGGTCTTGGCATGACATTGACTTGTTTTGTTACAGCCGCGTTAGGCTATAAGTTTGGAGGTGCATGTAAATGACACTTTTCTCAATAGTACTTGGTGGTTGTTTTGGCGCTATGTTGAGATATGCCATTTCCCTAAAAATCCAAGGTATGAAAGGAATTCTGTTGATTAACTGCGCAGGTTCCTTCTTGATGGGCTTATCCCTTTATATAGCCGTGGAAACGAGCTGGTTGCTCATATTTTGGACAGTTGGTTTTTTAGGTGCATTCACAACCTTTTCGACTTTTGCCGTTCAATTCATTGAAAGCTGGTCGAATGGACAGCAACGAAAAGCAGTAGGTTATGCATTTTTCACCCTCGTCGGTGGTTTTTTGTCCGTCACCCTCGGATGGTGGATTGGAACTGTTATATGCGAATTGCGAATAGATTGTCTCAAACCGTGAATAGAGGGAAATATGAAAGTAGTAAAGGGTCTTCCGTGAGAACGGAAGTCCCTTTTTATTAGAAATGCCCTTTTTCAATGACTCTGCCTAAACGACCCGTTGTAGTTTCAGCGAAGCGAATAGACTGATAAACAGATTCTTCCGTAGCTTCAATCGCCGCTTGGAATAGTTCATTCATAAGAGGATGATCATCCCTTAATAACGTTTGTGTTTCAAACGGATGATTTGATTCATGTGAAATGATAGTGGCATTAGAGAATGCGATAACAATGTCACCACTGCCGTTATGAATGTGTGTGCCCGTTCGGCCGAGTCCGATTGCTGCACGTTTCGCCATTCGCTTCAATTGACGTGCGTCTAGAGGAGCGTCTGTTGCAACGATGATAATGACGGACCCATCTGGTTTGTCCAAATTGTCTTGTGCCCAATTTGCCATTCGACACTCATGAGCACGACCGAAATTCGTTAGTGTAAGAACTCCCACGGTAAAAGCGTATTCTTCATGTTTAGCAATTCGCGATGAACTGCCGATGCCTCCTTTCACCCCGTAACAAATCATCCCGGTACCAGCACCAACTGCACCTTGTTCAAAACTTCCAGGTGTAGCGTTCTCCAGAGCTTCAATCGCATGTTCGGGACGAACCGCCATAAGGCGAATCGAATTTAAATGACTATCGTTGCATTCTCCCACTACCAAATTAAGCGAACTCGTTGAATCTCCGATTGCTGGATTTTGTTCCAACATGAAGGAGAGTGTGCCCTCTAATACCGCTCCGACACTGAATGTATTTGTCAGCATTATGGGCGATTCCATTAATCCCAGTTCTTCAAGTTGAATGAGACCGACCGTCTTGCCGAAGCCATTCAGGACAAAACTTGCAGCAGGTACTTTATGTAGGAATGGATTTTGCTCATGTGGCAATATCGCAGTGACCCCTGTACAAATCGAATCTTTTTCATCCAAATATTGTTTCAGCGTGACATGTCCCACTTTTATACCGGGTACATCTGTAAGTAAATTTAATGGACCTTTTTCCACTTGATCATCTCCTGAACGAACATAAAGACTGACCAATGAATTGGTCAGTCTGAGTTCGAGTTTATAAGTAAGTACTGAATTCATTTGCTTCAAGGTGTTTATTTGATTAGTAGGACAGGTGAATGTACACGTTTTGCCACTTTATGACTTACACTACCAAGCACCATTTCCTGTAGGGTATTTAGCCCCCGGCTGCCGATTACCACGATATCGTAATTTTCCTGGTTCGCATGCTCCACAATGACAGGACCGGCTTCACCATGCAGCAATTTAATTTCAGTTGAAATCCCTTTGGACGTAAATAATTCTTTTATAGGCATAATCTTGTTTTTGCGATCTATATGCAACTCTTCACTACTCATGCTATGAATGACATCAGTCCTTGTTTTATCGTAATCCAAAACATATAACAAGGTAACATGCGCATCCGGACTTGAGCTCGCCAGGAAAACAGCGTGAGTTGCTGCTCTCTTCGAATGTACAGAACCATCTACGGCCACCAAAATTTGTTTATACATCCTCAACCCCCCTTAGTGAAGTGATTCTTCTCTGAACCTTATATACATGATATATATTCTCTAGAGTGAAAGCTAAATCCTTTATTTGCGCAGATACATTTTTATTATTTGGAGTAAGCGAAGCAATCTTTAAGTACTTCCTAAGAACCAAAACGACGGTGAAAGAAATTTGTGCAACCTGGAATGCCATTCTGTCTACCTGGAACCCAAAAGTGTCAACCTGGACCCCGATACTGTCTACCTGGAACCCCAAACTGTCAACCTGGACCTCGATTCCAAATCATAACGCTTAAGAAATGGAGGATGACCTGGAAAAACTTCCATATACCATTCATTTGAGCCGAAAAGCATTGCGTATTATTAAAGAAAACATTATGTTTGCATTAGGTTTAAAAATAGTGGCGTTACTGCTGATCATTCCAGGGTGGCTGACTCTTTGGATTGTGATCTTTGCAGATATGGGGGCAACGTTACTCGTTGTATTGAATTCAATGAGATTACTGCGCATTCAAAAGTAACGCCGTTCGGGGGAAGAGCATGCGATTAACAGAATGGACAATGGAAGAGCAAGAACAACTGATACATTTTATGACCACAAATACCTGGCCTTTTCACGGAAATTCAAATCCTGCGAGAGAAATTATTGAAAAGACTATTGAAGAGGGCGGGTACGAATCAGACGAAGTCAAAACGTTTTGGGTCGAAAATGATGAGCAGCAAAAAGTTGGTATTGTAAAAGTGTTCGATTTGCAAGATGAAATACCCGTATTTGATTTGCGGATTGCTGATAGTTATCGGGGTCATGGATACGGTCCCGCTGCTTTAATCAAAGTGGCGGAATATGTATTCAATCTGCCTGAAAAGAAAATTCGTGTGGAAGGGCATACTCGACAAGATAACTTTGCCATGCGCAAAACGTTTGAACGTGCAGGGTTTGTAAAAGAAGGGCATCTTCGAAAAGCTTGGTTTTCACCAAAAGAAAATTCCTATTATGATGCTATTACGTATGGAATAACAAGGGAAGACTTTATTGAAGGTACGACTACCCCGGTCTTATGGGATGATCAGCAAGTACCTGAGAAATCGGAAGCGAAAGTACATGTCGCGATGCGTAATTTCCCGGATTCATTTGAATCGGAGAGACTCTTTATCCGTGCACCAAAAGTTGAAGATGCACCACTGGTGTGGGAAAGTGTCAAAGTATCCCACAAAGCCCTCCAACCATGGATGCCGTGGGCACAAAGTAGTCAAAAAATCGAAGACACAACTGAAAATACAAGACAGGCTGTTGCCGATTTTGTCACAAGGAAAGATTTGCGACTTCATTTGTTTTTAAAAGAAACAGGTGAGTTTATTGGGGCAAGCGGCTTTCATCGTATAAATTGGGACATACCTAAAGTTGAAATTGGGTACTGGTTGGACAGTCGATTTGAAGGGAAAGGCTATATGACGGAAGCGGCTGAGCGTTTGACTGAATTTGCTTTCGAAGAGTTGGGAGCCAGAAGAGTGGAAATTCGGTGCGATACAGATAATGTGAGAAGTCGGGCTGTCGCTGAACGATTAAAATTTACGCTAGAAGGAATTCTGAAGCAAGAGTCGCTATCTGCGGATGGTAAATATATACGTGATACTTGTATCTACGCCAAAATCAAATAACATGAAAAGGGATGTCCGTAATATACGGACATCCCTTTTGTTACAGTTTTCGTTTACCCGTTACTAATTGTACGACTAAAATGATACCTGCAATTAATAAAATCAAGTGAATCAGACCGCCGCCAATTTTAAATACAAGTCCTAATAACCAAATAACTAATAATACGACGATGATCRTCCATAAAATTCTACCCATTCAAGCTCATCCTCTCTGCATTTAGGCCGCTTTTATATTAGTAAAGTACCCCTGATATTTTCGCCATAAACCACTCAAACTAAAATTAAGTTGTTTTTTGTACGTTTCGGCATATATAGCTTGCATAACCTACATAATTAGGAGATGCAACTTTGTAATTAACTCTTTTGAGGAAGTATCTGCTGTTAATGATCATTCAGCGTCTGTGTAGATTTTAGCATCCTGTTGCACTTTGCTTTATTCATTGAGAACGATAAGCGACTATAGTACACTTATATAAGCTATGGAAAGAGAGGAACAGAGTGATGCCGACACCTAGTATGGAAGACCATATTGAACAAATCTATATGCTGATTGAGCAAAAAGGATATGCGCGTGTATCGGATATCGCTGAATCTCTTTCAGTTCTTCCTTCTTCTGTAACGAAAATGGTTCAAAAACTCGACAAAGATGGATACTTGATATATGAACGCTACCGAGGTCTGATGTTAACACCGAAAGGGTTGAAATTAGGAAAGCGGTTGGTTAAGCGTCATGATTTGTTGGAACAATTTTTGCGTTTAATTGGCGTACAGGAAGACAAAATATATGAAGATGTTGAGGGAATAGAACATCACTTAAGCTGGAATTCGATCGATCGTATTGCAGACTTGATTCAAGCGATGGAAGAAAACCCTGACTTTCTTCAAAAACTTGAAGAACTTAAAGAACAGCAACAATCAGAATAGGAAAAAGCGAAAGGAGTGTCCGCTATGAGCGAAATGATATCTGGAGAAATTGTTGACTTACAGATAAAGTCACAGGAATCTTCTAAATGGATATTATCCAATGGTGAAATTGAAGTACCAATCAATGGATCTGAAGCACCTGAAGGAGTTCAGGAAGGCGATACAATTAAAGTATTTTTATTTAAAGACCGTCGTGGCAATTTAAGTGCAACTTCCACATTGCCACATATCACAAAAGGTACTTACGGATGGGCAAGAGTCATTAAAATGGACGAGCGTGAAGGTGCAGTCGTCGATATCGGCAGTTCACGTGAAGTGATTGTGAAACCATCTGACTTGCCATTATTAAAAGAGCTATGGCCAAAAACTGGTGATCATTTATACATGACATTGAGAACCGATTTTAAAGGAGACTTATTCGGTCGACTGGCAACCGAAGATCGCGTAGCTGAAACATTCGTGGAAGCGCCGACATCTGTAATGAATGAAAATTTGAAGGCTAGAGCATACCGCTTATTGCCAATCGGTTCGTTTTTCATCAGCGTTCCTCAAGGGTACAGAGTGTTTGTTCACCACACGGAACAAATGGCTGAACCACGTATAGGTGAAGAAGTTGAAATTCGGGTGATTGGTGTGAAAGAGGATGGGTCATTGAATGGCTCGATGCTGCCACGAAAACAGGAGCGATTGATGGATGATGCAGAAACACTGTATCGTTACTTGCAGGATGTTGGCGGTAAAATGCCATTTACTGATAAATCAACTCCAGATGAAATTTACGACATGTTCAATTTGAGCAAAGCTTCTTTTAAACGTGCACTAGGAAAGTTAATGAAAGAAAAGAAAATTGAACAAAAAGATGGTTGGACTTTGGTCAAATCTGACATTTAAGTTTAAAATACACTTTTAATGGGCACAAAAAGAATGGGGAGAAAAATCTCGCCGAAACTTTTTGTGCCTATTCGTCGTATTATCAAAAGGGAAGCATATTCATAGACAGAATGGCTTGACCCATCACAATAAGAATTGTTCGTTCTGAGAGGAGAAATATCAATGAAAAAGAATATTGTCCGCTTTGCTTCATTTCTATTAGCTGCCTCGTTGCTAATGCCTTCTGGTGCTTTGGCAAGCACAGGTTCCTCATCTTCTGGAAATGTAATTAATGAAAAATTTGGCATGCCAATCGTCGTGTACGGAGCTGATTTAACAGAAGCTGAAAAACAAAGTGTCAAAGACAGTCTGAATGTGACGAGTGAAAGCGAAGTCGAAGAAATCTCAGTAAATGGCGATGATTTAGTTAAGTATATTAAAGATGGAGATTCGTCAGCCCGTATGTTTTCATCCGCAAAAATCACACGCGAGGATGCAGGCAAAGGCTTAGTGATTAAAATCGTGACAGAAGAGAATATCACGCAAGTAACCGCTGAAATGTACGAAAATGCAATGTTAACTGCCGGAATCGAAGATGCAACGGTTGAAGTGGCAGCACCAAAGAAAGTAACGGGTCATTCCGCTTTAGTGGGGATTTACAAAGCATATGAAGTCAGTGGAGAAACATTGGACAAAGAGCGTACGGATGTAGCGAATGAAGAACTTTCCGTGGCAACCATTTTAGCTGATAAATCGGGTATTGATGATGCAAAAGTAAGTGAACTGTTAACGGAGATTAAAAAAGATATCGCAGAACAAAATCCTGCAACTAAAGAAGAAGTTGAAAAGATTGTTCAAGATCAATTGGCGAAACTCCAAATTGAGTTAAGTCCAGAAGACCGTCAATTATTGGTCGATTTAATGGATCGTATTCGACAACTGGACATCGATTTCAGTAAATGGTCTGATCAGTTGAATGACTTAAGCAAAACAATTGAAGATAAAATCGGCAACATTGTTGATAATGAAGGCTTTTGGCAAAGTGTTAAAGACTTCTTCAATAGTTTAATCGATTCCATTCGGTCATTATTTAATTAAGTGAAAAACCTCCCAAGTGGAGGTTTTTTTTCATGAAGTGAAATGTTTAAATCTTGTACATGCAGCTACTTTCTTTCAAGGCTCAATTGGTCTAGCTCCAGTGCCAGAAAGGCGAAATATTCGTTTATTCCTTCCATCATCGGTGTAAAACTAGAGCGGAACTTTTCACTTTTCTACATTGAAACAGAACAATTGCGCATCCTTTAATTGCGTGCTAAACTAAAAGAAAAAATATCTCGAATTCGAGATATTTTTATATAGGAGGAATTATTATGGAATTGGCCGGTATTCATCATGTATCAGCAATTACAGCGAACGCTGAAAAAAACTTTGATTTCTTTACTCGTATAATGGGTATGCGACTCGTGAAAAAAAGTGTGAATCAAGATAACACATCGTCATATCATCTGTTTTATGCGGATGCAGTAGGTACACCTGGGACGGATATGACCTATTTTGATATTCCGCACGCAGCAAAAACAGTACCTGGTGTTTCAAGCATCAGTAACACGGCTTTTCGCGTAAAAAGTGAAGATGCCCTGGCATTTTGGAAAGAACGCTTTACGGAACACAATGTTTATTTCGAAGAAGTGATTGAACGTTTCGGAAGAAAAACGATGTATTTTGAAGACTTTGAAGGATCACGTCTCATGTTGGTAGTTGATGATGGAAAAGGAGTACCTTATGGAATCCCTTGGACAAAATCAGCGGTTCCTGAAGAATTTGCAGTTGTTGGATTAGGGCATGTCACTTTGACTGTTCGCAAAGCTGAACAAACACAACTTGTCTTGACTGAAGTATTAGGTTTTACAAAAGTAGGCACGTATCCATCACCTATTCAAGGAATGCCTGAGATTACGGTTTTCTCCACTGGGGAAGGAGGGCCTGCGTCAGAAGTGCATATTGAAGAACGTCCCGATTTGCCAATGGAGCGACCAGGTCGTGGGAGTGTCCATCATGTGGCATTCCGGGTAAAAACGTTTGAAGACTATGATAAATGGGAAGAGTTACTCCGTTCAAAAGGATTTATGACTTCTGGCAAAGTTGATCGCTACTACTTTAAATCAATTTATTTCCGTGAACCAAATGGAATATTGTATGAACTTGCAACTGATGAGCCAGGGTTTGCCACTGATGAGTCAATGGATACATTAGGTGAAACCCTTGCATTGCCACCGTTTTTGGAATCACGTCGTGAACAAATTGAAGCCTCACTTCGCCCGCTTTCATTGAAAGAGTAAATTATGCTACACTGAAAAAAAGGAGTGGTGGTAATGGAGTTCCAGTTTATAGAATTAGGTCATGATGCATACGCATTTGTGCATGAAAAAGATGGTCAGGCCTTAGGGGAAATTACATGGACGTTGCTTGGGGATGTAATGGTGATGGATCATACATTTGTTTCTCCTGCACTTCGAGGGCAAGGGGTAGCTAAACAATTACTCGATCGTTCAGCAGAATATGCTCGGGAAAACGTATATAAAATGGAAGCCGTTTGTTCATATGTCGTGTCTGCTTTCAATCAATCTGATGAATATGAAGATCTTAAAGCATAAAAAAGGCAATCCGCTAATTCATTTAGTGGGTTGCCTTTTATGTCGACTTCGTCATATTGTTTATCCCTCACATTTGAGTAAAAATAAATAAAAATCCAGTTAATACGGAAGACCCTACCATTGTGTACATGAAATCTGATTGACTGAAAATTAATTTCTTTTCCATCTTGCATCAACTCCTTCCATTATGGTATTACTGATTGTGTACCCGTGCATTCCACTTTTAAAACAGGTTTATTCATAATTTCTTAAGGGAATAAAGAATAATGAAACCATATTACCTGTGGTTCGTACATAATATAGTAAATAAAATTTAAGAGGTGAATGCTTTGAGCAGAGCGGGAGAAGTAACATTAGGTGTAATTGGTACTATATTAAACGTCATTTTATTAATTTTTGCGACACTTACAGTTGTGGGGGCATCCAATGCAAACCCCGATGAAATGAAACAAATGTTAGAAAAAGAAATAATGTTATCCGATCCGTCCATGACAGCTGAAGACATTGCTGTATTTAATGATGTTGTTGATGTCGGTCTGAATGTAGTCGGCGTGGTAGGATGGGTAATTGTTGTAACTTTACTTATCAGCGTCATTTTAAGTATATTGGGCGTAGTGAAAGTGTCCAAAAACAAGAGTCCGAAAGCTGCAGGAATCTTATTCATCTTTGCAGGGTTATTGTCAGGTATTTTGTTATTAGCGCCAATTTTGTTCTACATTGCAGCAATTATGTGTTTCGTGCGTAAAACACCTGTAGAAGATTCTTACTACAACAATGAAGTGCAACATCAAAATCAACCACAACAACCATTATAAAAAAGTGGAAAGCGCTAATCTAGTCTAAATCTAGCGCTAACCATATACGGCTTTTACAGGTAGGTTTTAAGTTTAATAGCCTAACTAGATAAGAAAACGCCTGTTAACATTTAATTGTTAACAGGCGTTTTTAAATAATAAACATATTTAGCTGTCGATAAAGGGTGTCCTTCAAAAAACTCATCGAACTCTTCGACACATGTAAAATTACTACGTTCATAGAATGTACGACCTTTTTGATTTTCGCTTTCAACGTAAACAAATAATTGTTGAGCATCTTGAATGTGTTGCAGTCCTTCATTTAATAACTGCTTCCCATATCCTAAATGCTGATGCGAAGGCAATAAATAAATGGCTGTCAGCTCGGCATCTCCATCTTCATCTACACGCGTGAAATTGGCAAACCCAATAATTTCGTCATCATGAATAGCGACATACACAGATGTTTTTTCTAAACGTTTCATCATCATGGCATTTGAATAAGCCCGTTCAATAAATAAATCTTGAATTTCAGCTGGAATAATACCTTCATAAGTATCATGCCAACTAATCTTAGCGATTTGCTGTACCGCAGCAATATCGTCTTGTTTCATCGCTCGTATCAAATCGTCTCACCTCAAAATTCTTTCAACTATCATACCAAAGATTTCACTTGTATGCCATAGCTGTGAAATAATATCCTCAAGGGGAGTGGAAAATATGTGGACAATCAAATCATTTCAAGAGTTATCAACATTCGAACTTTATACATACTTACAATTGCGAGTGGATGTCTTTGTAGTAGAACAATCATGTCCCTATCCCGAGATAGATGGATGCGATATGGATTCATACCATCTCGCTTATATTGAAAATGGTGAATTGCTTTCATATGCACGCATTTTACCTGCCGGGATAAAATATAACCGTATTTCAATTGGAAGAGTGATTGTGAACAAAAAAGCACGGGGGAGAGGGCTGGCAAAGCAATTAATGGAACAGGCAATATCTTTTAGCAGTGAAAAATGGCCAAACGGTGATATTCAATTGCAAGCTCAAACGCAGCTGAAACATTTTTATGGAACTTTTGGCTTTGAGGAAATTTCGGAAGAGTATAACGAAGATGGAATTCCACATGTCGATATGCTATTGCACAAGTTTTGATAATGTCATCATTTTGCCATCATTATGAAGTGTTGAACATGAAAATAAGGGGTATCTAATAGTTATAAAAAGAAATTAGATTTTTTGGAGGATTGGTGACAATGGGAAAAGGGAATAATCGTTCATTACTGTTAGCCGGACTGGCAGCAGGAGCATATGCTTACTTTAGTAAACCTGAAAATCGTGAAAAAGCACTAGTAGCTTTCAATAATACGAAAACAAAATTCAATGCCTATATGGAATCACAAAAAGTGAATAAAACAGAATTGACGAAGGCAGGTCATTCAGAACCTCATGATATTGACGACAATAAAATGGTAGGCGAAGGTGCCATGACAAGTGTTCATTATTACAACGAGTCAGTCCAGGATAAAAACAAACAATCGGATTCAAATGATACAGATCCAATTGAAAAGAAATTGGATACGGAAAATGAATAAAAAAGAAGGCTACGCTACGAGCGAGCGTACCCTTCTTTTTTTTTGGAAGTGATTAAGGTCAAAAGTATCACCGTTAAACATACTAAAGAACTATTCGCGTGATTACATTTAGAATCCGAGGGATCTTCGGAAATAACTAGCATATCGCTGACTGACAGGAATTCTGGTTCCATCAGTCATCTCAAGTAAAAAAGTCGAATGGGAATCAGGTTGAATTTCTTTAATGAATGCGATATTGACTATGTATGAACGGTGACATCTGATAAAGGTTTCCGAAGAAAGAAACAATTCCAATTCACTTAAATTAAAACGGTGATAACCTTCCTTACTTTCGGTTTTCACAAACGTTTTTCTTAGCTGGGTTTCCAGGAAAAGGACATGTTCATGTTTAACAGGATACCAATTTTCGTCCGTTTTTATCGTCATATATTGACTTAAAAATGGAGAAGGTTGATGGGGAAGTATTGCAGTTACTGCACCTTTGGTTTTACCCTCTTCGATAATGGGGATACTCATTCCATAATAAGATACACCAAAAAGATCAGGATCTATAAACTCGTTCACTTTTTGACCATATAAAAGAGCTTTATGTGTTGCCGTTCCTTCTTTTATCGGATCACCAGGAAGTATTTTTAAATCAATTCTTTTACTCGGTTGATAATACACATACTCGTTGGTATTTGATATCGCAATGGATGCTTGCTCAGGAAAAAACTCCTGTATGACTTTCATGATTTCATTTATTGATTTTGTGTCCAATTACTGCACCTCATTTTTAAACGAAATTCTCTTTTTCACACTATTTTACCATATAAAACACTTAGGGTCAGAGG
>NZ_JBFUJC010000052.1:0-12823 GCF_056401595.1 Paenisporosarcina sp. P4_E4_2
GTACAAGAGTCATCATAATAGCTCTTGAATAGTTCTAGTTCTCCTGAATTATAGGCTTTAAGAGACTCAAGTACTACTTGGATCTTCTCAGTCATTTAACGTTCCTCCTTTCGTTGGTATTATAAAACTGTTTAAATAGGAAAATTTTACCTACTATTCTAAATTATATTATTAATTTCTAATTTGCACCAAATAGGTACTGCACAGTTCGAACAAGATGTGTCGCACAGTTCAACCGATACTACGCTTATTTAACTAACCTGCCCCGTTAGTTCAATAAGAAAAAAAGGGCTGCTTAAGCAACTATGAGCTTTAACTAAAGCACCCGTTAGCTGAAAAAGGTTGATATTATTAATGTTTCTATTCGTGTTCCAAGACACTGTACAATAATGAATCTCGCCGACCGTCTTTAATCAATAAATCTTTACGAATTTCACCTTCTTTCATCGTCTTCTAATTCCTTTTCAATTTCTTCATCACTAATCGTTACTTTCTCCTCTTTAACTCCATACTTTTTTATTACTATTTGACCTACCTCTGACTTATCAATGGCACCTTTAGTTAATAAAACACTATAGGGTTAATCTTTTGGATAGTTAAAATAAAGGAACATGCCGTTTGCCATTTATTGCTAACTAACATCAATTTTCCAGTATTAAAATGTAATACATACCTGTTTACAGCACCACATCATTACCGAGATAAGAATATACATTTTTTTAGTTCCTAGGTTCCACTTTAGTCCTACTAGCTCGCATAATTTCAATTGGAGTAAAATAAAGAATTCCACCTAATCCCCCTACCAATAAGCTATATGGAAGAATCAGATTGATAAACATTCCTGGATGCTCTGATCCCCATATACCGTTTGCATAGTTGAATCAATGAATGGAGGTTACGGCAATTTTGTTCCTCTGCAATTCGCTTGCACGCTGACGGGCATATAGAGCCAACTCAACGGTTAGTTCATAACGTAAAAATGGTGTAATTAAATAAATCCCATTAAACAAGTCTAATGCTGTATCAATTAAAGACTTCGTAATTTCGAGTCCTTCTTGTACTGCCTGAACCGGGTTATCATTAAATTTTGCCATGCGGTCACGAATCGTTTTCGAAATTTTGATTCCCGGTACTTCATTATGAAGAAACTCAGCGTTTTTACTGCTTAGTAAGGGCATTAAACCAATATATATAGGCGCATTAAGATGTTTGGTAGATTCGTAAATTTCGAGTAATTTTTCCTCTGAAAATACAGGTTGTGAGATGAAATAATCTGCGCCAAGCTGAACTTTCTTTTCAAGGCGCTGCACCGCTTTATCTAGATGACGGACATTTGGATTAAAAGCAGCGGCAATGCTAAAAGATGTTTTTTGGCCAAGATCTTTTCCTGAAAAAGATAAACCTTCATTAAGTTGTTTGATCATTTGAATCAGCTCAAAGGATGACACATCATAAACAGAAGATGCTCCTGGGAAATCGCCTACTCTAGCTGGATCGCCCGTTATCGCAAGTACATCATTCATCCCTAAAGTGTGAAGGCCCATCAAGTGGGATTGCAGACCGATAAGGTTGCGGTCCCTGCAAGCTATATGGATGAGTGGCCGCATCGCCAGTTGAGTTTTAACTAGGTAACCTAATGATTCATTTGAAATACGAACAGAGGCAAGCGAGTTATCCGCAAGTGTAATCGCATCGATTCCCACTTCTTTTAAAGCTTTTGCTCCCATGAAAAATTTTGTTGTATCCAATTTCCGAGGAGGATCTAACTCAACAATAATCGATGGTTTCTTCTTTACAATTTTCTCAAGAGGCGGGAAATCCCTTTTTATTGATATTACGTCGACAACTTGTTTAGGTGGTTTTATTTTTACGACCTTTTGTGTAATTGGAACCACATTTTTTAATTCGGAAGCAATGGCTCTTATATGTTCAGGTGTAGTGCCGCAACATCCTCCAAGAAGACCAACTCCTTCATTGCGGAATGCCAGTGCTGACTTTCGAAAGTACTCCGCATCACCTTCATAATGAAATTTCCCATCCGTATATGCAGGCAGACTTGCATTTGGATAGGCAGAAAGATAAGCATGTGCTGGAATCTCAATCTGTTCAAGTGATAACAACGTATGATGTGGTCCGAGGCGACAATTCAGACCAATGACATCAGCACCAAGATTTTCGAGCTGCAAAAATGCTTCATTGACAGGTGTTTGATCTTGCAAAATCCCTGGCTCTTGAAGTGCTAGTTGTGAAATGATTGGCAGATTTGTTTCCTTACGAGTGATTGTAAGAACGGCTTCAAGCTCTTGAAGGTCATAGAAAGTTTCGAGGAGAATCCCATCAACCCCTTCTAATAAAAGACAATATAACTGTTCCCGAAAGCTTCGTTTTATATCCTCTAATGAAATAGAATTGGGCTTTACTCCCCGATTACCACCAATCGTCCCAAAAACATAAGCGTCGTTCTTAGCTGCTATTTTGGCATTGTGGACAGCGGCACTATTGATTTCTTTTACCGAATCTTCCAGTCCATACCTTTGCAGCTTTAAATAATTTGCTGCATACGTGTTCGTCTGAATCACATCCGCACCTGCACCTAGATACGCTTTATGGATGTTTTGAATTTGTTCCGGCTGGGATAGGTTCAGTTCCTCAAAGCAGCAATCTGTCCCATACGAGTATAGGAGAGTTCCCATGGCGCCATCACCTATTAATATTTGGTTTTTTAATTTCCCCAAAAAACTCATTGGCTCTCTCCTCCATGATAGATAAACTGTCTACCTTGAACATGCTGAAAGGCTTGTGAAAAATCATTAATAAGATCATTCGGATTTTCAAGGCCGACCGATAAGCGAAGAAGACTATTTTTGATGCCACGTTTTTCTCTTTCCGCTTTTGGCATCGCCGCATGGGACATTTTACTCGGATACGATAAAATCGTCTCTACAGACCCAAGGCTTACTGCAAATACAGGGAATTTCACATTCGAAACAAATGAACGAAGCGCATCCTCATTGGCAAGTTCAAATGATAAAACCGCACCTGGACCATCTGCCTGGTTTTTTTGAAGCTGATGTTGCGGATGACTTTCTAGAGCCGGATAATAAACCTTATCGATAAGCGGGTGTCCTTGTAAAAATTCGGCGAGTAATATTGCAGATTTTTGTGATTGTTCGAGACGGACATAAAGCGTCTTGAGCCCTCTTAGTACGAGCCATGCGTCCTGAACACCCAGAATAGCCCCAAACGAATTTTGTAAAAAACCCAGCCTTTTCGCTAATTTCTCATCCTTGACAACTGCCAATCCAGCGACGACATCGCTATGCCCTGATAGAAATTTGGTTGCACTATGTAGCACAACATCAGCCCCAAGTTCAAGTGGTTTTTGCAAGGCTGGAGTGAGAAAAGTGTTATCCACGAATGTTAAGGCATTATTTTCTTTTGCTAACTTGCTAACCGCTTTGATGTCGGTCACCTTCAGTAAAGGGTTGGAAGGTGTTTCAACATAAAACACTTTTGTATTTGGCTTAATGGCTTGTTTTACTTGGATCAGATCCGTCATATCGACAAAGCTATAGTCAATTCCGTATCGGGACAGGACTTCGGTGATTAATCGATAGGTACCACCATAAACATCCTCTGAAATCACGACATGATCTCCTGAAGAGAGAAGCRGAAATGCCGTTGAAATCGCTGCTATCCCGGAAGAAAAAGCGAATCCATTTGTTCCACCTTCTAGTTCCGCAATAAGCTCTTCTAGCGCATTCCTTGTCGGATTAGAGCTGCGACTGTAATCATATTTTCCAAAATGATCGATATCAAATTGATGAAAAGTTGACGCATGTTGGATCGCTACACTGACTGCGCCAGTATTCGGATCAATCTTATGACGATTGTGTAAAAGCCTTGTTTCAAAGGAATGTTCTCTGTTCTCCATTACATAATCATCTCCTCTCTTATTTGGACAAAAGCTTGCTCAAGGTCTGAAAGCAAATCTTCTGCATCTTCAATTCCAACGGATAAACGCAATAAACGATTGCAAACACCTGCTTGAATTCTAATCTCTTCAGGGATATCAGCATGTGTTTGAGTGGCGGGATAGGTGATGAAGCTTTCTGTTCCTCCTAGGCTTTCGGCAAATGTTATAAGGGATAAACCTTGTAAAAAAGGATTAATCCATGACTCTTCTTTTAGGCGAAAAGAGATCATTCCACCTCGTCCTGGATAAAAAACGTCGGTTACAGTTTGTAGATTGGAAAGGTAAAGGACAACTTCCTGAGCATTTTTCTCATGCCGATTCATTCGTAGAGATAAAGTTTTCATACCGCGCATCAATAACCAGGAGTCAAATGGACTAAGTACAGCTCCCGTACTGTTATGGTAATTCGCTAGTTCCTCACATAGTTTTTTTCCTTTAGCAACAATAAGTCCAGCAAGAACATCATTATGACCGCCTAAATATTTGGTTGCGCTGTGGATTACAATGTCAGCACCAAGAGTGATTGGTTGTTGCAAGAGAGGTGTATAGAAAGTGTTATCGACAATCAGCATAATTCCGTGTTTCTTGGCAATTTCCGAAACAGCGGAAATATCTGTTTTCTTCATTAAGGGGTTTGTAGGCGTTTCCAGAAAGATAGCTTTTGTTTGAGGGGTAATCTTTATTTCGATTTCTTCCGGACAATATGTGTTTATGTATTGACACTTCAACCCCCATTTTTTATATCCTTGTTCTAATAAACGATAGGTACCTCCATATAAATCTTCACTAACTAACCATTCATCACCTGATTGAAATAGGGACAAAACGGTCATAATTGCCGCCATCCCAGAACTACAGGCGAAGCCTTGATCACCATATTCCAAATCTGATATTGTATTTTCAAGGAGCTGACGTGTTGGATTTCCCGTACGACTATAATCAAACTCCGTCGATTGCCCAAGCCCTTCATGACGATAGGCCGTAGAAAAATAAACAGGCGGATTCACAGTCCCTGTAACCGTATCACTGCGATTTCCAATTTGAGCAAGTTGTGTATCGATTTTATACATCCCAATCACTCCTCTAATAAAAATGTTGATGCACATTAAAACGGCGTTCTCCATTGTGGATCATCAGTTATTGATACTCTCACTGCAGATTCTTACAACGTTAACTTATTCCAATCTGTTTTCTTAACCCTTGGATATAAAAAAGACCTCTTGATTCCATAAAATTGTCAATAAACAATCCTACTGAATACAAGAGGCCTCCAGTTGTCCGGTGAGCTTCTTTAATATTTTAATTTTTTCAAACAGAAAACCGTTGCTTTTCTATGCGATTTATTTGAACAATTTTTCCTTCATGAAACGTAATTTGTAGCTCTCCAAAATGCAAACCTTCAAGTGCTTTTGCGATAACTTCATACTTCTCCTTTTCCTTTTCCTTACCTTCTTTCACCAAATCTCCCATTCACTCAACTCCCATTTGCTTACATTAACTCAATATACRTGACCTCTTATTTAGCAGATTTGAATAGCTCTGCTGTAATTGGCACCGTTACAATTCGATTCAGTGGTTGCCGTGGTATCAAAGACTCTTTAAAGTTAGGACTTATCTAGGAGTAACAGCCTATGCTTGTGTGAAAGGGTCCCAAGATTTTCTATTTCACTTTCATTATTCGGATATCCCACTCTGGCAGTTTATGACCCTATATTCACGAGCAGCTTTTCTCTAGTTTGTTTTGCTGCTTCAACCATTATCTTAAGTGTTGCAACCGTTTCATCAAGACCTCGTGTTTTCAACCCGCAATCAGGATTAATCCAGAACTGATTTGGATCAAGAACTTGTAGGGCACGATCAATGTTTCTACTCAGCTCTTCAAGCTTTGGTACACGTGGACTATGAATGTCGTATACACCAAGACCAATCCCTTTGTCATATGTGTTTTCTTCAAACGATTGAATTAATTCACCATGACTTCTTGATGTTTCAATCGAAATAACATCAGCATCGAGTGCTTTAATCGCATCGATAATATCTTTAAAGTCCGAATAACACATATGGGTATGAATTTGTGTATCGTTTTGTACTGACGTTGTTGCAAGTTTAAACGCATAAACTGCAGCGTCAAGATACCCTTCCCATTTTTCACGTTTTAATGGCAGCCCTTCACGAATTGCCGGCYCATCAACTTGAATCATACGAATTCCATTTTCCTCAAGCGTTTCAACTTCTTTTCGAAGCGCAAGTGCAATTTGATTGGCAACAACATAGCGTGAAATATCATCACGAACAAACGACCAGTTTAAAATTGTAATTGGACCTGTCAGCATTCCTTTTACAGGTTTGTCAGTTATTGATTGGGCATATAAACTTTCATTAACTGTTATCGGTTCTATAAATGACACGTCACCGTAAATAAGTGGTGGTTTCACACATCGCGAGCCATATGACTGGACCCAGCCAAATTTCGTGAATTGGAAGCCATCTAATTTTTCTCCAAAATACTCAACCATGTCTGTACGTTCAAATTCTCCATGTACAAACACATCTAGACCAAGTTCCTCTTGAATTTCAATCCACTTTTTAATTTCTGCTTTTATATATGTTTCATATTCTGTATTCGTTAACTCGCCTTTACGCCATTTTAATCGGTTCTTTCTTACTTCTTGAGTTTGCGGGAAGCTTCCGATTGTTGTTGTTGGAAGAAGTGGTAATTGAAAAGCCTCTTTTTGTATCTCTTGACGGACTTTAAATATTGCTTTTCGTTCCGCTTTATACGTATGCAAGTTTTGAATGGCTTCTTGAACTAGTGTGTTATTTCGGAATGATGATTTTTGTAACGCTTGAATCGCTTCTGTACTTGCACTGATTTCTTTTTGTATCGCTTCTTTTCCATCGTTTAAGCCTTTTGTCAGTAGAACAATTTCATGTAATTTTTCATTAGCAAATGATAATGCTCCTTTTAGGACGTCATCAAGCGTTTCTTCACTTTTAACTGTCACAGGTACATGCAATAAGCTTGATGAAGATTGTACAATAAGACGATCTTTTGAAACAACATTAGCAATCTCTGCAAGAATTGCAGAATGATCATTAAGATTTGCACGCCATATGTTTCGCCCGTCAATTACTCCAGCAGCAAGAACCTTATCTTTTGGGAAACCATACTTTCTCAAAGCAGCAAGATTTTGACCAATATCATATACAAAATCAAGTCCAATTCCTTGAACAGGAAGTGAGATAACATCTTCGTAATGTTCAATGCTTTCAAAATATGTTTGTAATATCAGCTTTATGTTTGGCGCTGCATCATGCAATGTTTGATAGATATCCTTAAATAACGCAACATCTTCTTTGGAAATCGTTGTAGATAAAATCGGTTCATCGATTTGTACCCACTCTACTCCTTCTTTTTGTAATTCACGTAAAATGTCAGCGTAAAGCGGTACAAATTTTTCAACAACTGCTTTAAACTCACTTTCTTTATAACCCTTTGACAGTTTTACAAATGTGATAGGTCCTAAGATTACAGGCTTTCCTTCGATATTAAGTTTCTGTTTAGCCTCTTTATAAAATTGAAGTGGACGGTTTTCAACAAGAGTAGGTACTGCTTCATTAAGCTCTGGAACAATATAGTGATAGTTTGTGTTAAACCATTTTGTCATTTCAGATGCAACCGCACCTTTATTGCCTCGTGCTATATCAAAATACGTTTCAAGTGATACTTTACCGCCGTCGTATTCAAAACGATTCGGTACTAATCCGAACATAACGGCTGTATCAAGCACATGATCATACAAGCTAAAGTCTCCAACTGGTATCAAGTCAATTCCTAAATCTTTTTGTTTCTGCAGATTGTTTAGACGAATCTCCTCAATTTGTTTTAAGAATGATTCTTTTTCTAGTTTCCCTGCCCATAACTGCTCCAGTGAATTTTTCCATTCGCGTTTTACACCAATTCTTGGATAACCTAAATTCGAACTTTTTACTCTACTCATAATATTTTTTACACTCCTTCTATTTTTATATTTTCATGCCCGTTTCTATTTGAAACTGTGGCTAATGAACCCATATTTCTAAAAACAAAAAAGCCTCTTCTTGGAAACAAGAAGAGGCTCATCATTAAATATAAGTGACAAGATCTCAACTCATCTTCCAAGCATAATCGCTTGAAGGAATTGGCACAGTGCTCATAATGAGTCTGTTGCCGAGGTTTCAAAGGGCCTTTCCCTCCACCTCTCTTGATAAGTAGAAATTAACTATTTAGTTTTATTAATGGTTTAAATGGTATCAGTTTTGCTCGTTTTGAAATCAACGAATTTAACTTAGTTGTTATATTAATACATAAATTCAAGAAAGTAAATAATTTTCTAAAATTTGTTTTTCTCATTTTTATAATTTAAAAAACAAAAAAGTCTCTTCTTGGGAACAAGAAGAGACTCATCATTAGTAGACAAGATCTCAACTTATCTTCCAAGCATAATCGCTTGAAGGAATTGGCACAGTGCTCAATAATGAGTCTGTTGCCGAGGTTTCAAAGGGCCTTTCCCTCCACCTCTCTTGATAAGTTGAAATTAACTATTTAGTTTTATTAATGGTTTAAATGGTATCAGTTTTGCTCGTTTTAAAATCAACGAATTTAACTTATTTATTATAATAATACAAACATTCAATAAAGTAAACAATTTCCTGAAATGCGTTTTTTACCGTTTTTATCTTTTCACAAAGTACACTACGGACGTAAAGAACAGATTAAAAAGCAGCCCCAAAAGTATTTGATCGTCGAGGAATCGACGGAACTATAATGAGCATGATTGCTGCTTATGCAGCGTTTGATTGATGTACATCAAAAGCTTTTCTTCTCGTTAGTTCTATAAGTTCACAAAAAATGTGTTAATCCTTCTTTCTTTAACCTTAACACCTAAACAAAAAACGCCTAAAACCTATATATATCAAGGATTTTGGGCGTTACAAGAATGGTTGGTTATTTGCGTTAAAACGGTACATGCGGAGTATACCTGTAAATACTGATAGCTCACGTCTTTTCTCAGACGTTAGCTTTTTTCTTTTTTCTTTTTCAACTCAAGCACCCGTTAGTTGAAGAGGAAATGTGCTACTATGCAGGTCTATTGCAAAAGTAGTTCCATAATGGTCTTCAATCGCCTTGCTTAATTGTGGCTGTAATAGATCAATTACGGCATCTTCTAACACATTCTCTCGTGTAGGTTGTGTTATTGGACGATTTGCGTACGTTATTAGTGATGTAGTCAAAACAATACCAACGATTAAAATTATAAATATTTTTTTCATTTCATCACCTACTCAACTTACTTTGTAGGTATTTTATCCATTGATTTTAATTATATTCTTCTTCAACTAACCTGCCTCGTTAGTTCAATAAGAAAAAAGGATTCACTCCTTATTGAAGTAAAGCACCCGTTAGTTGAATAATCGTGAATCACATGTTTCTGCTGTTATATTTTTTTACGACGGTTGCTAAAACTGCAATAATAAAAACGATGACACTATTTATCATTAAATAGTACCCTAGTTGCATGCCATAAAACACTGCAAAAGGATCTCGAATAGTAAATATCGCTAACGCACCACCGATTGCACCAAATAAGACTGCTAGTATTAATATTGTAAAAGCAGAAAAATATAGATTTTTCTTTTTTCTGTAAAATATAAACCCAATAATATTTGCAATAACGATAAAAAAGCCCATAAGTATTATGAAAAAACTATCCATTTAACTCTTCCTCCATAAACATATTTTACCATTAAAACCAAAAACCTTATTGAACTATTCTGCCCCGTTAGTTTAAGTGTAACATTTCACAATAGATGGCCGAAATTTACTTGATGTTTCGGACGTAAAAATAGACCATCGAAATGATGGTCTTGTTTAACTAAAGCACCCGTTAGTGCAATAAGAGATATTAGTTTTGGTAGCAAGTCTCATAGTCGTCTTTCATTAACAAACTTTTACAAGCCAAACCATTTTCGTGATAAATCTCTTTACCAATTTCTAATTCGATACTTCTATTTGAATTTGGATACTCAGGTTCGTCATTTAGAATACCCCCCACCTTCTTAAGTTCAATCACAATCATTTCAAATAATGATAATTTACACAATATTCTTCTTCAAGTAAACTGCCCCGTTATTTGAAGATGAAAACGGAATACTATTTCACCAATTTAATATCAACATTAAAATGCTTGAAATGAGGACTACAACAAAAAAGGCAAGGATGTAATATGTTTTTCCTTGTTGCTGTGTCTTATGTTTCTTTTCATAATCCTTCCAACCAATAAACAAACCCAAAAACATTCCTATAATTCCAAAACGTAAAATCGCTATAAAATAATCAAGAAACGGTTTATACGTAATTAGGCGACCACCGTTATCTACCTCTTGAATTTCTTTGTAACTAACAAATAGAATGGAAACAGCCAATCCGAACACTAACCCATACAGACCTGATTTTCTTAATACTTTTTCCATAGTTCTCCCATCTCCCTTCTCCACAAAATGGCCCAATTGTTGAACAAAAGTTATACCACACTCTTCAACTAACCTGCCCCGTTAGTTGAATAAGAAAAAAGGGCTACCAAAGCAGCCCAAAGATTTTTACTAAAGTACCCGTTAGTAAAAAGAATTATTAATCCGAAAATCACTAAAGCACTCGTTAGAACAATATTAACCCATAAAGTTAGATAGATAATATTGAATACCATAAGCCCCTGAAGAACTAATGCTTGCAACTAAAACCGCAATTGTTAAATAAGCAATATAGCTGGATTTCCTTTTTGAAAGTAACAAATAAAAAATTGAAATGAATAAACTGACGATAAAAAAGATAATCCATAGAATACTAAATGTAAAAAATTCAAAACTGATAAGGAAACTCACTACGTAAAATAAATTTATCAAGAGTAATACGAATAAGAAGATTCTTTCCAAAATTACATCTCCGTTCCTGTTCTTTATTCCTAATTTTACCACTAAAAATGGGTGCTACTTCACATTTCTTATTAAACTAACCTGCCCCATTAGTTCAATAAGAAATTAGCTGTATAAGTAAATAATATATCAACCATTTCATCTTTTAATTTTATTCCGATAGTTTAAGGCTCACCTATACCCATTGCGAGTAATAGAAAAAAAGTGAACACCAGCATACAAATATTTAGAATCCCCCCGATAAAAAACCACAACTTGTTTCCTGACATAAATGCAAACACAATCCCAATAATTGATAGAACACTAAAAATTTTTATACCAACATATATATCAGCATTAGGTCCTCTCAAAATATAAAAAGCAATAATACTACTAATAAACATTAGCAATGAGATAACACCGAATTTGTTCAAGGGTTATCCTCCTTAATTTAATTTAATCCTTTATAATTATTACGTTATTTAACCCAAATAGTTCCAATAAATGAAAAATTCTTATTGAACTAACCTGCCCCGTTAGTTCAATAAGAAAAAGGGCTGTTTAAACAGCCCGATGACCTTTAACTAAAGCACCCGTTAGTTTAATAAGAAAAGATAATTAAACCAATCCTTTTAGAATGGAACCACAAAGTTACATTAAGTAATAGGAGATTCTTTCTCCTGTTTCCTTCTATATAGATAACGCCATATATAAAAAATCAACCAACCCATTACAGGGAATAAAGACACCAAAGAATGGTAATTAATTTCAGTGAAAAGCATAAATAATACACTTCCTATCACAACTGGTACCATAATAACAAACCATATTCTAACTTCCTTGTTTTTAAAACTTAGTTCAAATCGGTCGCTCATTTATCTACACCCCTAATTTGAAGTGATTTTTTCTTATAAGTTAATACGTAATTCTTTCCAAAAAGTTTTAGATTTGATTCAAATAACCTGCCCCGTTAGTTGAAGAACCAATTTTATTATTTTCTCTCCTTTTATTTTCCTGTCATTAAAACGGATTTGAACCCTTTATAAAAGGAATAAATACTGCATAACTTGAAACGATAAAAAGAAGCCAAAAAAATGTTGATGTCCGCCGTTGTTAATAGAGRTTACTTTCTTTCATAATAAATAGTCCAACAATTAGCGTGTATAAAACAAACAACATATAAGAAACTCCGAACCAGTTCACCCAAACATTCCCTATAAATTGAATTTCACGTTAATCCTTCTTGGATCAACGCAACCATTAGTTGAAGAAACTATTTACAATAGTTAATACTGTTTGTTAGAACACTTGGTCCTAACTTACCTGTTTTGGAATTTGAAAGACGCACCTGAACTTCGACATTCTTCATTTCTGCTGTAATTAAATCAAATCGTCCTGCCCAACTTGGACCATTCTCCTCTGGGGTTGGATAAAGCTTAAAACGCCAACTCATTTCTTTTGGAATAAACGCAAAACCTTCATAGCTATCGAAGTCTCCATAAGAAGACGGTTCAGGAAGATGTACAGCAAGAATACTTATATTAGTTCTTTCAAAACTTGGTGGGTTTAATTGCACTTTATAGATTAATGCTACACCTTTTGTATTCGTCAGACTTTTATCAACAGACTCCAATGTTAGGCTACAGGGCACTGAAATCACTTCTAATAATTCCTCATTTTCTTCATTTATTGCCTTTGCTTTTGGTGGTCTTTCCCAAGTTACAAATATTAGAGTTGTTAAACTTAATAGCAACAGCAAAAATAAAACTGATATTTTTTTCATCTAATCACCTACCTAATTTTAAAGGTGGTATTTCCTTATGATAAGACTATATTCTTGTTCAACTAATCTGCCCTGTTTTCATTAGCATAAATAAAAAAAGCCCGGGAATTATA
>NZ_JBFUJC010000053.1:0-12617 GCF_056401595.1 Paenisporosarcina sp. P4_E4_2
ATCATGGAGAAACGGTTTTTGCGATTCCCGGTGCCACTAAAGTTCATCACGCACAAGATAATGTCGGTGCATTAACGTTTAAACTCGATGCGGGAGAACTCGAAGAAATTTCACGCGCTTCGTGGAAAGTTCTTCAAAAATAACAGGAATAGTTATATTTCGAGGAGTGAGTTCATGTTAGAAAAATGGATTGAAGAAGCGACCGGACATCGTGTTAGGAGAAGTGACACTTTAGTAATCCGATCCCACCGTTAATCGTCACAAAAGAACAAATTGATGTAGGACTTCAATTACTAGACGAAGCATTAATGGAATACGAAAAAACATTAATGAGTTTAGAGGGTATATAGAGAATGAAATGACTAGAGGCTGACTCACTATTGAGTAAGCCTCTTTCTCTATTATTTTGAATAACGCCTTCATAGATTGATATATCAAACATATAATGGATTAAAGAAAGGAGAGCTTYGTAATGACCGATCCCATTCAAACAATGATTCAATTATTACAAACGCTGATCCCCCTTATACTGGGTACCATTCTCTTTTCCAGCACCCTGATGTCTCCAAAAAGATGGCTTGTCGCCATCACTTTATTTATAGGAATTAGCGGGCCATTCATTTATTCCCTGTTTGATGAACAATCTCATCCCGCAATCGGTGCAAATATCGGTTTGGGTCTCTCCATACTTTTTGTATGGGTTTGCTCAGGACTGCTTGTACTCATTGCCCTCATTCGTATCTACTTCAACATAAAACAACAAAAAAACTAGAACAAGCGACATTTTGTCGAATGATTCTAGTTTTCTTTTGTTCTACATACATTTCGCTCAAATGTAACCAATAACAAGAAAATATACCGAAGGTCGCATAGCCGAGGTTTAATTTTTCAACTTGTCTCTTCATTCGCCAAATCTACAATGTTTTCACCAATAGGTTCCCACAATTCGATTTTGTTTCCTTCCAAATCTAAAATGTGTGCAAATTTCCCGTAACTTTCTTCCAAAATAGGTGCTAGGATTTCGACACCTTTCGTTTGAAGTTCTTCAGCCAATTCAACCAAATCATCTACGCGGAAGTTAATCATGAACTGCTTCTGTGATGGTTCAAAGTAAGTCGTCTCTTCTTTAAACGGCGCCCATATCGTCCTCCCTATACCAGGTGGCTTTACAGCATTCCACAGAAACATTTTGCCGTACTCATCCGAATCAATTCCTAATTTTTCTTTATACCAGTTACGCAAGGCTATTGGGTCCTCGCTTTTAAAGAACACTCCACCAATTCCTGTTACACCTGCCATTAATATCACTCCGATTTTTTATAGGTATTGTTAATCGCACATTTGCGCTAGTCACCTGAGCCAACAAATATGAAAACCACATACCTGTTGGCCTCAAACTTCACGTTCGTGCGGCAAGCAAGGTCAAATGCACTCCCTCGGTTTTTATTCTATTTCAACAGCTTTCTATAGCATAGCCCCTTTTAATAAAATGTTTTCTATAGATTAAAACTTTTTTGTCAAAATAAAGTCAAATGTAGTATTAATGACATGAAAGGAAGAATGAGCAAAGTGAAAAAGAGGAATAAGGCAATTCCACTGTTCATCACTTTTACTGCCGCAATGTTGATTGCACTCAGTTTGCAAACGGATAAAGGATCGGCTTTTATGAAAGAGATGAAAGACATGTTTCTCCCTGAGAAAGAATCGATTCAAAGCATCGAGGGAGAGGATGAAGAAACTGAAGTCCAGTTAAATAAAGGGAAAGATTCGGGATATGTGATTTATGTAGATGAGACACGCTACAAGCTGACCCACGGTGAGGAATCAGATATCATTACCCCTGTTTACCCAGTGCCTGAAAATTATCCGGAAGTGACGATGGAAATCAGGCAAGTTCCCGATGAGAAACCAGAAGAACTTGTTGCTAAATTTGGAACCGAGCTAAAAAAAGACTTTCCCGGGCTCCGGGATATTGTAGAAGTAACGGAACCCGTAAAAGGATTTGAGTTACATGGTGCAGCAGGGAATGAAGCAAACAGCAAAATCGTTCATGCTTATGTCATCAGTAACGGGAAAGATGGAAGCTTTGTCATCACGCAGTACTATTTCCTCGAAGCTGCTGAAGGACATGGAGCAAGATTTCATCATATGCTAAAAACCTTTGAGATCGTTGAATAACCTTTAAGAGGAGCCGGCCAATCCTGTTCCTCTTAAAGGTTTTTGTTTTCCACAAATAAATACTGGTTTACATGATGGTTAACCGAGTTTCATCACGTGTGTCGTATCAGGCGTATCATGAGTTTCTTCAAATCCGTTCGCCCGGTAAAAAGCATCTGCTTTTGCAGATTCAGTACGACACGTGATTTTTGAAAAATTTCCTTTGGCATGGTTCACAAGTTCGGTGAGTAATTGAGATCCTACCCCTTGTCGTCTGGCAACTCCGAGTGTATAAAATCTCCTTAAGCGAGCTTCATCTTTGTTTTCCGTATACGGATTTTGATTGATGCCGCCGATTGCCACTAATTTATCGGGACCTTCCCACACTCCGAAAAGTGCTTCCCCATCTTTGTTGAACGTATTTGATCCATCTTCATAATCATGTACTAAACGAGTCAAGAAACGGTAACCTTCTTCTTCACTTTCTGTTACCAGCTGCGATACGTCTACTTTCTTCAAATCTTCTATTCGTTGAACTTTGAACGTCATCTGAGTTTCTCCCCTTTAGTTAATAGTTTAATTATTCTAACTATATACTATTTCGCTAAACACGGACTCATTCCCTTTATTTTTGGCACTTTTAACTTCTTTTGATTTTTAATAAAGAGGATTTTTCATCGTACATTTCGGCTGAATGCATGTTCCGCTTGAGCAAAGAATATGGTCAAACTACCTTTGACCATACTCTTTCTTGCGGCTTGCTAGGTGCAAAAGTAATCTTATTAAAAATCAGCTTTAGCTTAAATAAAAGATGGATTCTGCTTTCTTGCCACGGACGACCTAGCAATTCTTTAATCACTTGAAATGTACACAAAAAAAGAGTGGGAAATTCCCACTCTTTTTCATTACGTTAAACTTCCACTGTATTTCAGCTCGTCAATTGAAAGTTGATCCGCCTTGCCATCTAAAATGGCTTCAACGTCTTGCAATGTTTGTGACAATGCCACTGTCTTTCCTTTTTGGCCCGTAACAGATTCTGCAACAAAAAATGGTTGCGTGAAATATGCTTCCAGCCGTCCTCCCCGTTGATATGTTTCCACCTCGGATGCAGGAATTTTCTCATTGCCATGCACAGCTACTACTGATCGTAATTCACGGTAGCGACGCAACAATTTTTGTGCACGCTGTCTCAAATTAAAATGACGTTGGTCCAAATCAATCCCTTCCAAAATCGAGGAAGTTGAATAAATCGGGTGGACAGCTGGGTATTGGTGACGGCTTGCCAAATCCGCATCCAGTTGCCACAATGTTTCAAGTGGACCATATGGCATGTCTTCGTCCACCACTTCCCCAGATAAATCTACAAGAATGGTTGTTACATTTTGCACGCGTTCTGCAACTAGTTTTTCCTGTAAGTCCAACAGTTCACCAGACACGATATAACTCTTGTCTGTAATGAATATCACTTCTCCATTTTGTGAAGTTAAAGTCGAGTATGTTTCATTGATCGTAGTTGTGACGATATCAGCCAATTCAGTTGTCCCTTCAAGTTCAGGATGACTCCCTTTCGGCAGTAAAAAGACTGTAGTGAGGTCGCTATCTTTAAAGCGATGCATCAATTCAGCCAGGATCACCACTTGCCCCATGCCTGGACGAGCCACTATACCTGTCGTACCGCCTTTTACAAGCGGTGCAAAGAAATCCAAAGTCTTAATTTGCGTTTCAATCATATTCAATTTCTCCCCTCGAATGATTAATTCGTCTATTGAACAATTAGCAAGTGATGCAAGACYAACCAAAGTGCGAACCTCCGCTTTTCCTAAATCAATTTTTCCCGTGCATAAATTAGACACGGTTGCTGGCCGAATGCCAATTGATTTCGCTGCGGTTGTTAAATTTGGAACTTTTCTTCTGAGTAAAGCGACATTTAAACGAATATTATCCATTATCCAATCCCCCTTTATTACTTTTAATAGTAATTTAAATTACTTTATAATGCAACAAGTTTTCTTTTTACAGTAAAAATAATTACTTTAAAAGTAACCAATGATTGCTCTTGTGATAAACTTTGCAATTTCAAAATCATGTATGAGGAGAAATTTATCAATCAAACTGGATCAATTAATTAGTTAAAATGAGGCATTTAACAATAAACGTCTCACAACCTCAAGCGAAATCAAATTTTAAACAATAAAAAAAGCCGTCCTTTACAGGACAGCTTTCAATAATTAATGTGTAAACTTTTTATCGACATTGTATTTCGCAACAAATTTATTGATGGCATAGGTCTCATAAATTTCACGTTCCATTGCATCATCAACATAGAAAATTTTAATTTTCGCTACTTCATCACGGTGCTCTTTAAGTGGTGAAACATTATCTTCAAAATGTTTTTTTACACGTTGTCTTACTTTACGTGCTTTCCCAACGAACAAAAGCTCATCTGCTTTGTTGTAAAACATGATGATGCCGCCTTTGTCTCGTGCAATTTGATGGAAGTCGATGAAACCATAAATTGATGGAATTTCTGGCTCGTCGTTTGATCGGTCTTGTTCACGTTGAACAATTGTTAAGTCTGGTTTTGGCATTTCAATCTTAATCATATTCAGTCACGTCCTCACTTCTTTAGAGTGTAATGCTATCACAAATAGCGTTAAAAATCTATCAGTTATACACAGTTCACCAATAGAGAAAGTTTTAGCCAACCCAATAACGTTTAATCACATTTCCATCATCTTCAACAAAGTCTTTGTCTTCGACGCCACCATTCTTTCGGATGGTTTTTTCAGAGCCGATATTAATTGCGTCACATACGACTAAAMCACGATTGATACCAAGCTCTCTTGTTTTTTCAAGAGCCAATCTCAGAATTTCTGTTGCATATCCTTTTTGGCGTTCAGATGGACGAATACCATAGCCAATATGTCCACCGGCGTTCATCAAGTGATTAGTTAACGAATGTCGAATATTGACCACTCCTAGAATGCGGTATTCCTCATCAATTAACCAGTAGGTCGAATCAGGCACCCATCCTTCGGGTAAGCCAATCCCTTTTTCAGCTTCCAGTAAGGACGAAACCATTCCTTCAAAATCTGTGGGGTCTTTACCGAWTACCCAAGGAATCATTTCTTCTTCGCTTTCTTTCCATTCCTCATAGAGAGACATATAAGCCAGCTTCAAGTCCACACTTGGTTTTACTAATTTCACCATGCATTTCACCTCACAACCTTTATCTTAAGCTTTCAATTGCCTGTTTCACACTGCCATATGTATTGAATGAAGTAAAGTCAATTCCTGCTTGAACTACTGCCATTGATAAGTTCGGCCGAATTCCAGTAAACATGATGTGAATACCCAATAATTGCAACACATTATGAATCGTGAAAATATGTTGGGCTACTTCTGAATCAATCGTTAAGATACCGGAAAAATCAATAATTAAATGATCTATGTCTAGAGTTGGTATAGTCGGTAGAACATTATTCAATAAATGCTGGACTCGTGAATAGTCAATAACACCGATTAAAGGTAAAACAGCAATACCATGCTGGATTGGTACGATTGGTGCAGACAATTCGTTGATTTCTTTTTGGCGATCTTTCAATTGGTCATCACGGTAAGCCTCATATGCAAAAATCGTTTCAATCATGTTGACATCCAGTAGATAGCTTATACGATTGTTGATTTTCAAAACATCTTCTGTCGATAAACCATGCTCCATCGAAATTCTATTAATGTTTTCCAAGTACATCAAACGATTTTTTGCATAAGGTTTGATCATTGTCGATAATTGAGAAAGCATAGCAGCTTGTTGTTCTCCATTCTTTTTACTCCATTTGACCAATTCCACAGCAGCTACTTCATTGCTATCTTCAAATGACTCAACCAATAACGTCAAAAATTCGACATTGATTTTGATTGATTGCTGAATCATTTCATCCGTTACTTCGAATTCCACGTTTTTAAGTGCAGAATCCATCATTTCTGTAACAATTTCTTCTGCATGATCCACCAAATATTTACCTACTTTTAAAATATCATCCACAATTGTGCACATCCTCAATTTATTATTGTTAACTATTGCTCTGTAAGAGAATATTACTATAAACACAAGTGGAAAGCATGAATATTCAGTAATTTACTAATTAAATAGTAAAAACCCACTCGAGTGAGTGAGTTTCGTTTTTTATCTTATCCTTGGGTACTTTGAATAGCCTGACCAATTTTTGATTCGGTAATGTTCCAGTGAGAAGCGTGCCAGACTGGCTCTTCGTTCGACACGATGAAAATTTGTGGTGATTTATGCTGAACGCCTAAATTACTTTCGATTTCATTCGATACTGGACGACTTTCGATGACTTTCACTAAGTAAGCGTCAACACCCGTTWCAAATGAAGTGAATTCGCGATAAGCAGCAGCACTCACAGGACAAGTAGTACTATGCTTGAACAGTAAGACAGGCTTTTCTTTTGATTGTTGAAGAACATTTTCCCACTCTGGAATTGTTGTGATTTCTGTATAGGTTGTCATCAGTCATCATCCTTTCAATAGTTAGTTTTCCTATTATCTCGAATTTCAAACCGATTTGCACATAACTTGCCTACGTACAAACAGTTTAAAATTCTTATACTTGAGCGATACTCATACTGTACTAAACTAAACCAACTCAACAATTTGAAAGGAGAACAAATCATGAAGACTAAAAAATATGCTTTTTATGGACCCTTCCTATTAACGACTGCGTTGCTGTTAAGCGCATGCGGAGAAAAGGAGGAAGTGAAAAATGGACCTACCGGGGAACAAGCCGAAAGTGAATTTGGATTCCGTTCTTTTGATTTAAATATAGATACGGCAGATCAGAAAGACGCAATTGATGTTTCGTTTGACGTGGATGTATCCGAGACTGAAGCGGAGTACTTGAATAAGCTGGAATCGTTAAATTTGTCGGGAGATAAAGCTTATAAAAAGCTTGAACCACTCTTTAAAGAGCTTGCACTTACGAAAGACATGAGTAAAGAAGAAGTCATTGAAAAAGTGGCAAAGGCCTTTGGCGTGGAAGAGTACAAGGAATTCGATTTGGAAGTTGAATTTTCCGACGGGGACGACCAAGAATTTAAAGATAACAAATAACCAAAAGCCAAGTAGCATTCATGATTCGCTACTTGGCTTTTATTATGGAAGTTCTCTGGAGGCATCGGCACAAACACACTACTTTTAAATCACGGTTCCCAGTGGCTGAAAAAATACAAAAAAGCCTTAACGCACAGTTTGTCGTCAAGGCTTCTTTTTATTGATCGATTAAACTGACGGATACTTTCACATCAAGCTCGTGGCTGCCACCTCGGTAAACCCCTTGCACCGGACTGACATCCCCGTAATCACGACCCACGCCAACCCGAATATGGTTTTCAAGTGCTTCCACATTATTTGTTGGATCTAGTCCTACCCAGCCTATACCGGGTACCATGACTTCAACCCATGCATGGCTTGCTGCGTCCCCAACTAATGCCGAATTTTCTCCGACATACAAATATCCGCTGACGTACCTTGCCGGAATGTGCTTAGCGCGAAGTATACCAAGCATGATGTGAGAAATATCCTGGCAAACACCTTTCTTCAAATCAAAGGATTCCAACGCTTTTGTTGAAACATTTGTCGAGGAACCGTCATACGTAAAACGATTGAACAAATAACCCATAACATCAATTGCATATTGAACAGGATTGGCCATCTGTCCGGTATCCTTATCGACTTGTTCCATTTGTTCTGGAGTTAAATAGGTGTATGCCGTATTACTTAAATAAGCTAAATAGTGACTGCTGAATAAATCGGAATGGAAAATTGCATACATTTCCGGTGAATAATCAATGCGATGAATCCAAGGACTCTTTTGAATGCTAACAATGGAAGTTGCCTTAACTTCCAGATGCTTATGATGATCCGCTATAAAAAATGATTCGACACTGTTCCCCCAAATATCCACATGTTCTTTCGTTAGAGCAACCGGATTAATATCCGTTCGATATGACAGCAATCGTTGACACTCATCCGTACGGGGCTTTAATCGGATTGAGTTCATGCTTTGATCCACCCATGAATCGTAATCAAAAATGTTGGTATGTTCAATTTTGTATTTCATGGAGGAAGCTTTTTCTGTAATCGGTTGTTGAGGAAAATCTAAAAATTGAACTTGTCGTTGCGTACCAATTGGTTCAATTAAATAATAAGTCTTCGAGAAAATTTGTCCAATTTCATTACATTTGTTTTGAAACGTGTTTAAAAAGGCCAGCATATCATCAGAATTTAACTCTTGAATGGACATTTCATCAAATTCATTTTTCACATTCTCAAGGGCGTAATATAATTCGGAAGAATAATGTGCAACTTTTGCATTCTCCAAAATATCAATGGCTGCCCTTACATGATTGATATTGTAATGAATCGACTGTGGGAACGACTCATCAGTAATTAAAAAAGTTAAGATGGTCTTCGGATCCATCTTGGGACGGTTTACTTTCAAATAGGCTTCATAGCCATTCAACATGCGAAGTGCCGATAACCATGCATAGTAATCGTCGCCTTTGTAAAACAACTGGGTTTCCCGTGTCTGTTCACATACCACGTTTAAAATACGTGCCGTTTTTTCTGCACGTTCCAACCACTTCCCGATTTTCATCATGCGATATGCGACACTGCGGGACATACCAGATTCAATAATCCCTTGGGCAGTCAGGCACGTCAATTTCACTTTACGCAAAAACGTGCGTAAGTGATGAATTGAAAAACTTTCCTGTTCTGCTTGAATGGTAAACAGATACAGATCATTCAGAACTTCAAATAGTTCATTCGGCAAGTGATCCCTACTGATTCGTGCATTTTCCCGGGCTACGCGAACACAACTGTATATTGAATTAAAATTATCTATATGGAAGGCTATATAACGAATATAATCTTCATCTTGAACATCTTCACTACTTTTTAGCTTATCTAGTTCGTCTTTAGTTGAACACGCTTCAAACATTATTTGCCAGTGTTTACCGTCTAACAAATCTTCACTCGAAGTCTCAACCATCTGTGTTAAATGAACGTCCAAAATTCGCGCGTTTGTTTCTGTACGTTCAATATTCCGTGCCATCCAATAGAGTGAATCTGCTACACGACTTAACATTAGCTCATCCCTCCAGACTTCATAACCCATGTATCTTTACCACCACCACCTTGCGATGAATTCACGACAAGGGATCCTTTTTTCAATGCTACTCGGGAAAGCCCCCCTGGGAATACATGTGTTTCTTTTCCTCTCATGACAAACACTCGTAAATCCACGTGACAAGGATAGAATTCTTCCCCTTGGTAGGAAGGAGCTCTCGATAATTTTATCGTCGGTTGTGCAATATATTGATGAGGGTTTTCAAGAATTTTTTCACGGAATTCCTCGATTTCCACTGAGGTTGCATGAGGCCCTACCAGCATGTCATAGCCTCCTGATGCCCCTACGTTTTTAACTACCAATTCGTGTAATCGTTCCAGTACCCAGTTTCGCTGTTCGGCATGATCAAGACGGTAAGTCATGACATTATCAATAATTGGGTCTTCTTTCAAGTAGTAACGAATCATATTTGGCACGTAGACATACATCGCTTTATCATCCGCCACTCCATTGCCAATTCCATTCAAAATTGCCACATTTCCTTGACGATAAGCCTCAAGCAAACCTTCAACGCCTAATGTTGAATCTTCCCTGAACGCCAGAGGGTCCAGGAAGTCGTCATCAATTCGACGATAAATGATATCCACTTTTTCAAGACCACGGATCGTTTTCATATAAACAATGTTGCCGGAGACGAATAAGTCACGGCCTTCAACCAGATGTAGACCCATTTGTTGTGCCAGAAACACATGATCATAGTAAGCCGAATTATAAATACCTGGAGTAAGTAGAACTGCTCGAGGATTGTCTACCCCTTCAGGAGCATGGTCCATAATCGCTTCGTGTAAATAAGTCACTTGATGCTCCAAAGTCTGAACGGAATGTTTTGCAAAAAATTCAGGGTATACCTGACGCATTACATAGCGGTTTTGGTAAACATACGAAATGCCTGAAGGGTTTCGTAAATTGTCTTCCAGTACTAAGTATTTGCCATTTTCATCCCGGATTAAATCGATTCCGGCAAGAAATATATGATTATTCAATGGAATTTTTATTCCCTGTACTTGTTTAACGTAATAATGAGGGTTGTCCACAACCAGTTCCTTAGGGATAATCCCGTCTTTAATGATTTGCTGTTCATTGTATACATCGTGCAAAAAGCAATTGAGTGCATTTGTACGTTGTACCATTCCTTTTTCTATTGTTTCCCAATCTTCTGGAGGGATGATGATCGGCACAAAATCAAAAGGCATTGTGCGTTCAGCGCCAACATTATTATGATAGACAGTAAAAGTAATGCCTTGTCTCAAAAACGATAATTGGGCTGTTTCATGTTTTTCTTTCAATTCATCAGCAGAAAAATTATGGAGCATTTCATAAAATTTTTGATAATGGTCCTTCGGTTTTCCGCTTGCCTTCAACATTTCGTCAAAAAACGGCTTAACTTTGTACGTAGTAAACATGAAAACACCCTCTCTATATACGAAGTTGGAAAATTAAGAAAATAGTACGTTAAGTTTATCATAAAGTTCCTCTTTTCATTACCCATACTCCTAAGTTTTGAAGCCTTCAAATAGAAATAAAATACACACTGGCATCACTAAGAATATGTGAATATAGGAGTCAAAAATGCACACATCTAAATGTGTTTTTAAAAAAGGATATATTTCAAAATAACTGCTCTCCATATAAATAAAAAAATGAGCTGCTACCCGTGATTTTTCAATCACGAAGGAGCAGCTCATTTTTATTTAGTAAGAACTTCTTTTTGCTGTCTTTTTTTGACTACAGTACCTAACCCAACAATTAATAACACAAAAGCAATCGGGATGATATATTCAAGAATTGGCCAAGTACGTTCTACAAATAAATGGCCATATTTATCATCAACCATCATTTTCCCAGCAGTATAGGCAATGATGCCCGAACCCGCCCACACAAGGAGTGGGTATTTATCCATTAGATTCATAATGAGCTGACTACCAAAAATAATCAGTGGCACACTAATAGCCAGTCCAATGACRATCAAGACGATATTTCCTTCTGCAGCTCCTGCAATAGCCAGTACATTATCCAGACTCATGACTAAGTCAGCAAAAATAATCGTACGAATAGCGCCAAACAGCGACGCTGAGGAGTGCAAATCTGGATCTTCATTAGCAGATTTAATTAAATCAAATGCAATATATAACAACAATAATCCACCAATAATTTCTACAAACGGGATTTCCAAAAGATAGACAGCCGCAAATGTTAGCACTACACGCAATCCAAGTGCACCCACTGTTCCAATGAAAATGGCTTTCTTGCGTTTGTCTTCGGATAATTTTCTGCTTGCTAGCGCAATGACGACGGCATTATCGCCACTTAATACGATATTAATCAAAATAATTTCAAGTAGTATGCCAAAGAAATGTGCATCCATTTTTTCATCTTCTTTCATTTTGTTCTGTAACTCTTATTACATCATACTCCTCAAACAAAATCTTTCAAGTTTCTTTCCAATAAAAAGCCCATGAAAGATGCCGTATGGCAACCCGTCATGGACTGAAATTTATCATTCATATTTGCCAATGATTTTAACTGCTTTTTCCGTAATGGCTGTATCAATGGCTTCATCAAAATCAAACTCGCCTCTAATTGCACCATTCTTCTTATACAGTTCGTACTGATCACGAATATCATCCGTGAACATTTTGCCATTTGGATCAAGTCCAGTGACAAATACATCTTTCCAAACAGCTGCATCTTTTAAAGCAGTGTATTCTGTCATGATGTCGATGATTTCATCTGTGCCTTCGCCTTTTTTGAAGGCATCATTGTAATCTCTTACACCTTTCAAGTAAGCTGCCATGAAACGTAAGGACACGTCCTGCTCGTCATTCATGAACTGCGGTGAACCTAGTACCATGGCAATTTGAGCTTCCGGTGCAAAGTCGGTTGCATCACCTAATCGAACATGAATACCCTCGGCAACGCCTTGCGTGATTAGAGGTTCAATATTCAAAGCTGCATCAATGGAGCCGTTTTCGATGGCTGCCATCATGTTTCCGAAATCCGGCATAAGAACAAACTCGACGTCATCCTTCGACAGACCTGCGTGGTCAAGCATTAGATGGTATATATAATCGTCAACTCCATGCTCCCCTGAAACTGCAATGCGTTTTCCTTTTAAATCACTGTATGTTTTGATTTCATCCTGTTTATCAGCACCTATTACAAATGTGAAGTAGGACTTCCCTTTTTCATTATGGCCTTTATCGGCCACAATTTTCACATCGATTCCTTGGGCAATCGCATTAAAGAAGGC